>NZ_CP112970.1 GCF_034366785.1 Candidatus Trichorickettsia mobilis | reverse complement strand
GAAGCAAGGCTTAAAATTAGTAAAACGATAATCTTTAAACTAAAAGGCACAGCAATTTCTCTTTCTAAAAATTAAATAACCCCAGTCTTGCCCATCGTAAGGGTATTCCTTGAAACTCGAGTAAATCATGTCGCTTAAGCCGAGCGGAAAACATCCTATACCGCTTGACGTCGATTTAGGATTGACTAGCTGTAACTTGTACTGACTTTTTTTGATTTTCATTGCCCTTGATTTACGACATAATCTTCCGTTCATACTACCGTCTGAAGTCGATGTCTCTTGGGCAAGTCCGAGGCGGTGCATTTTAGCAATGATTCTGGTAGCATATAAACTACTTGATTGAATACCGCCGACGTTATCGGCATTAGCTCCCGAGAACGGGTAAATATTACCCCAACAGCCTCCACACCAAAACATCTCGTCTCTCGGTAGATGTACGGTAGATGCGGCACAATCTATTACGCACGC
>NZ_CP112969.1 GCF_034366785.1 Candidatus Trichorickettsia mobilis | reverse complement strand
CACAAAAGAGACATGATTTTAAAATATACCTCAAATAGCGATCCGAGCTTTTCTAAAAAGATAAACGAATATTTTGCGGATAGCCTAGAGAAGTACAAAAATTTTGATCTAGTTACTTACTTTACCGTAAAGAATATGGAGATCGATGAGGTTCAGGGTGAGGTAATAGCCCACGGCATCTTAACTTCGAGATACGGTAAACACGGATTTGAATCTAGTCCTACTTCTTACCGTCTTAGTTTTGAATTTAGCGGCGGTTATTTACGGCTAAAAGAGTTTAATCAGGTAATAGACGATAAAAATAAAAAAGACGATAAAGCCGAACCGAAGGGAGCGTTAGTTAAATGAAAAGCCGGGTAAAAATCTTAAAGAGCAAGTTGTGTCTAGCGGCAAAATTATCCTTGTCGGTAAAATTACTGCTTATAACTTTCGCTTGCTCGGTTTGTGCTAGTACCGAATTTAAATATTCGGGGA
>NZ_CP112968.1 GCF_034366785.1 Candidatus Trichorickettsia mobilis | reverse complement strand
ATGTTACAAAGTAGAATCGGAGCAAGATACAGAGCTGTTTTAAAAATTTTGCGAGTTTTGCTATAAGAATTTTTTTGCATAGTTTTTACTTCTTTAATTGTTGATGTTGATAATGTGCGATACTGCATTTTTACTCCTTGTATTTACGGTTATTAATTTATTGATTGTTTTTGAGAAGCACTTCGAGCTTTTGAATATCTCATCTCTAGTACTGCTAACCCTTTATGAAGCTTATGCTCTTGACTCCCCGCTAAAAGTAAGCAATTTAAAGCGGTATGGCCGTCCACTCTATAGGTAGGGTCTACGTCGTAACGTGCCAGTAACTCAATTTTTTTAATCTTCTCCGATTCACTTTCATGTATATTACCTACCGTAAACATTAAAACGCTATTACCTTTTGAATTACGTTCATTGGGATTTGCTCCTCGTTCTAGCAATAGTTTCATTATCGAAAACGATCCCGGATTAGCACCCGCTATCATTAACAA
>NZ_CP112967.1 GCF_034366785.1 Candidatus Trichorickettsia mobilis | reverse complement strand
TTTGCAAATGCTAGAGTAAAATCCGAGGAAGAAGACAAATCTCGGCAAAGTAACCGGCCGCAAATAGACGAATCTCGGATTACGGTAAATCATATGGACAGGGCTGAGATATTCGATCGCCCTAAATCAGCGAATAGTTTTATTCCTGAAACCGCTTACGTTAAGGGTATTTTACTCGGAGGCATTGCCGTATCTACGTCTATCGGTAGCAGTTCCGAGCCTGTTCCCGTAGTTATCAGAATTACGGATAGAGGGAGTTTACCGAAGAACTTTAACATCGATCTAACTCATTGCAAGATTATGGGATCGTCTTACGGTGATTTATCAAGTGAGAGGGCGATCGTGCGTGCGGAGGTTCTCTCATGCACCGATCCCGTAAGCGAACTAATTTACACTACCAAAATAGCGGGGCTTATTCACGGTGACGACGGTATGAACGGTATTAAAGGAAAAGTAGTACAAACTAGCGGTAAGCATCTAAAGAATGCGATGATCGGAGGCATGATCAGCGGTTTTGCGGGTTCTGCCAAGGGGCAGGATCAGATGATCATAACTAGTTTCGGTGCAGGCAGCACCAAAAAGAAGGGTATGGGAGATATGTTGCAGGAAGGAGCTTTTGCGGGTGCTTCTAACGCTGCCGAGAAAATAGCCGATTATTATATCAAACAAGCAGAAAGTATGTCGCCCGTACTTCTAGTTTCCGGAGGAACTAAAGTAGATATCGTATTTACCAAAGGCGTCTATTTAAACGCATTAGACGTACAGGAAAAACTAGAACAGTTAAGATCGGAAAAAGCCAAAAAACAATGAGATTTAATATGAAACTCGAATCAATCCTAAACAAATCCAAGATAGCAAGCGTGCTTATTCTAATGA
>NZ_CP112966.1 GCF_034366785.1 Candidatus Trichorickettsia mobilis | reverse complement strand
CGGATTAAACGTGACCTCAACTCCGTTATCGAGTTTTACTACAAACTTGGTAGAGCTTACCGCTTCCAAGTTACCGAAATCGCCGTTACTTAAACCTAACTCCTTATTGCTTTGATTAAAGACGATACGGTCATTTTTCATGAAGAAGAAATCCTTACCGTCTTTGGTAATTGATATTTCCACCCCGCTTAAAATATTTTTTGCCTTTAGTAACTCTCTTGCACCTGCATTTAAGGTGTCAACGTCGGTATTTTTAACGGCTATAATTAACCTGCGCTGAACGTCTTCACTACTATCGTTCCAGTTATTAAGCAGCTGCTCCATTGAGTCTATTTTGGTGCTTACACTATATAAACGGTTGTTAGATTTTAGTATATTTATCACATTTCTTATATCACCGTCGGCAAAGCTAAGAGCAACCTCCCTCCTTACCCCATTCTACTTCTTGTCGCTTAATATCGTTCATCTCGTATGAACCGAATTTGTCCGCAAATACCTCAAACATTCCCCCGCGTGAGATAGATGACAATTGTCTCTCGTCTCCTGCTAGAATAACGTTACAGCTTCTGCTAGCGGCTACTCTTAGTAATTCGGAATAATCGTCGTTACCGGCCATCCCCGCTTCGTCTATAACGATTAGGCTGTCTTTAGGAAGATCGGCTCTATTATTGTGTAATTTAAATAAAAATCCTTTAATCGTATCGCAAGTTCTATATCCTACTCGCTCAAGTTCCTGTTTTGCTTTATGAGTAGGAGCAAGCCCGATTATGTTTACCTTTTCGTTGCTAGCGATTGATGCTAATTTACCTAGTACGTGACTTTTACCGGTGCCGGCACGTCCTTTAAGGATTCGCAAGCCCCCGCTCGCTAGTAATAAATGAGATAGTGCCGCCGATTGCTGACTATTTAAAGATCGATCTTCGCTTATTATTTTACTA
>NZ_CP112965.1 GCF_034366785.1 Candidatus Trichorickettsia mobilis | reverse complement strand
TTTTATAATAGATTGATATAACTGTTCTTTTGTATAGGGCTTAATTAGGTAATCTTTTACGCCCAATGCTGCTGCTTTTTTTAACTGTTTTTTGTCTTCAATTCCTGTTTGTAATGTTACAGGTATATTAATTTTGTTTTTATTAATCCATTCTAATACTTCTAAACCACTAACTTTAGGCATAGTTAAATCTAAAAATATTATCTTAATCTGTTTTTGTTTCTCTTTATCAGCTAGTATCTCTATAGCCATTTCACCAGAATTTACCAAGATTGAATCAAAATTTAAAGAATTTAATAATAACTTAGTTATTTCTAATATTGCTACTTCGTCATCAACAAATAGTATTTTAGACATAACTCACTCTTCAGTATATGGAATAGAAAAATTTACACTTACCCTTTGCTCATCAATATTATCTACCCATATTTTTCCTTTATGTACAGCTATTATTTCTTTGCAAATTGATAAGCCTAACCCAATTCCCGTTTGTTGATCACGAGCACTTTTTCCTTGAAAAAAAGGAGTAAAAACTTTTTCTTTTTCGTGTTCTAGGAAGTTGGGTCCTATATTTTCAATTTTGATTAAAATAGACTTTGGAAGTTCTATTTCTTCAAGATTTACTTTAATAATATTGCCTGTACCGTATTTAATAGCATTATCTAGTATGTTTCTGATTACTTGAGCTATTTTCACTTCATCATAACGTATAATGGTATTTTTAGCATCATCTAAATTAAATGAAATATTTGATAAACATAAAAACTCTTTAATACATTCTGTACAAGTAGCAACAATATTTCCTTTAGTAAAATTATATATAGTTTGACCTTTAGCATTACTAGCAGAATCTAGCAAATGCGTTAAAAGTTTAATTAGTTTTTTACTGTTGTCAGACAGCATAACTAAAAATTTATTAATTTCTTCTTGAGAAAAAGAAGCAATATTTTGATTTAACTCGTCTATAATAAAGTTTATCACATGCAAAGG
>NZ_CP112964.1 GCF_034366785.1 Candidatus Trichorickettsia mobilis | reverse complement strand
AGTTGTGTCTAGCGGCAAAATTATCCTTGTCGGTAAAATTACTGCTTATAACTTTCGCTTGCTCGGTTTGTGCTAGTACCGAATTTAAATATTCGGGGAGTAAAAAAATAGAAACGGTAATAGCCGCAAACGAGCTGAATAGGATCTTCATCTCAGGCGGTGAAGTTATAGAAGTTATAGGCGACGAGAATAAGTATTCTCTCTACTGGAGCGGTGATTTTCGCAATTTGTTTATTAAGCCGAAAATAGAGGTCGGCGAGACTATAGAATTAAGCTTAATAATACCGCAGGGAGGAGCGCAGGATATTAGATTTACGGTAGGTGATACGGCGGCACAGACAATATTTATCAATGTAGGCGGTGAGATAACCTCTTCTTTACCGGGTAGCGGCGTTACGCCAAGTACAAACCCGCAGCTAAAATCCGAAATTGCGCTAATGATGAGAGCAATGATCGAGAATGAAAAGGGCAAATATTACGTAACCGGTGTTAAACGTACCTTGCAACAAACTAAAGAGCGGCTTATTACCCAACATTTAAGCTACCGTTACCGGTATTTAAGCGGCGGATGCTTGTCGGTAAAAAACTTGACCGCTAAACCTTTAAATTTACTTGAGGCCGATTTTAGTAATCTTTTTAAGAATACGGTAGCGATTAATTTTGAATCAAACGTGATAAAGCCGCAAGGAACGATAAGAATATTTATTGTCACAAAAGAAGGTGAGCATGATTGATAAATTAAAAAATATTCGGCAAAAGATTGTTAATTTTAAGAGGAAGCAACCCGCTAACTCTGAAGACGGGCAAGTTCAAAACGATAATCTTGCGGTTCCGAATTCCGAGAACTCTATTCAAGCTAAGAAAAAGCATGATTTAATAGTGCTGTTAAGTCTTGCGGTCACCGTAATAATAGGGCTTATCTTCATGCAATATCGTTCAAATTCTTCAAGCGGTACGGGTAGTGATATCGATTCAAAAGCTCCGTTAAAGCTCGAGGTAGCAAGTCATGCTCTAGATATAGATAAAATGTGGCGTAACCATTTTGAAGATAAGTTAACGGATGCTAAAACGTCTGCCGACGAAAAGCTAAAGCTAATAGAGAATAGCATTAACGAGCAATCGGTAGCTTATACTAATCAACTTAAAACCGAGATCGAAAAACTAAAAGCACAAATGCAATATCTATCGGAAGAGCAGGCTTCTTCAAGGAGAGAATTTGCAAATGCTAGAGTAAAATCCGAGGAAGAAGACAAATCTCGGCAAAGTAACCGGCCGCAAATAGACGAATCTCGGATTACGGTAAATCATATGGAC
>NZ_CP112963.1 GCF_034366785.1 Candidatus Trichorickettsia mobilis | reverse complement strand
AGTTGTGTCTAGCGGCAAAACTATCCTTGTCGGTAAAATTACTGCTTATAACTTTCGCTTGCTCGGTTTGT
This sequence comes from Candidatus Trichorickettsia mobilis, assembly GCF_034366785.1. Lineage (NCBI taxonomy): Bacteria > Pseudomonadati > Pseudomonadota > Alphaproteobacteria > Rickettsiales > Rickettsiaceae > Candidatus Trichorickettsia > Candidatus Trichorickettsia mobilis. Next base: position 1,243 of record NZ_CP112963.1, on the reverse strand, counting down.
GCTAGTACCGAATTTAAATATTCGGGGAATAAAAAAATAGAAACCGTAATAGCCGTAAATGAGCTTAACAGAATAGGGGTAGTAGGAGGCGAGGTTATCGAAGTAATAGGCGACGAGAATAAATATTCTCTCTACTGGAGCGGCGACTTTCGCAATTTATTTATTAAGCCGAAGGTAGAGGTCGGCGAGACTATAGAATTAAGCCTAATCATACCGCAGGGAGGAGCGCAAGATATTAGATTTACCGTAGGTGATACGGCGGCGCAAACTATATTTATCAATTTAGGTAAGGAGTCAAATACCTCTTTGTCGTCTAGCGATATTACGGCACGTACAAATCCTCAGCTAAAATCCGAAATATCCGCAATGATGAGGACGATGATCGAGAATGAAAAGGACAAATATTACGTAACCGGTGTTAACCGTACCCTGCAACAAACTAAAGAGCGGCTTATTACTCAATATTTAAGCTACCGTTACCGGGGTTTAAGCGGCGGATGCCTATCGGTAAAAAACTTGACCGCTAAACCTTTAAATTTACTTGAGACCGATTTTAGTAATCTTTTTAAAAATACGGTAGCGATTAATTTCGAGTCAAACGTGATAAAGCCGAAGGGAACAATAAAAGTATTTATTATTACGCGAGAAGACAAGCATGATTGATAAATTAAAAAATATTTGGAAAAAGATTGTTAATTTTAAGAGAGAGAAATCCGCTAACTCTCAAAATCAACAAGTTCAAAACGATAATCTTACGTTCCCTAATGCCGAAAGCTCTATTCAAGCTAAGAAAAAGCATGATTTAATCGTGTTATTAAGTCTTGGGGTAACAGTGATAATAGGACTTATCTTCATGCAATATCGCTCTAAACATTCAAGCGGTGTGAGTCATGAGATCGATTCAAAAGCTCCCTTAAAGCTTGAGGTAGCAAGTCATGCTCTAGATATCGATAAAATGTGGCGTAACCATTTTGAAGATAAGTTAACGGATGCTAAAACGTCTGCCGACGAGAAGCTAAAACTAATTGAAAATAGCATTAACGAGCAATCGGTAGCTTACACTAATCAGCTCAAGACCGAGATCGAGAAACTAAAAGCGCAAATGCAGTATCTATCCGAAGAGCAGGCTTCTTCAAGGAAAGAGTTTGCAAATGCTAGAGTAAAATCCGAGGAAGAAGACAAATCTCGGCAAAGTAACCGGCCGCAAATAGACGAATCTCGGATTACGGTAAATCATATGGAC
>NZ_CP112962.1 GCF_034366785.1 Candidatus Trichorickettsia mobilis | reverse complement strand
TTGCTCATCACTTCTTCCTAAATACTCAATATTACCATCGTGTAAATACCGCCCTATGTCTCCTGTCTTATATAAACGCTCACCATTACCAAATGGATTCGCTATAAATCTCTCAGCCGTCAAATCTGCTCTATTAACATACCCTCTTGCTAGCCCTACACCACCTATATATATCTCTCCCACTCCTCCTATTGGCAGTAAATTCAAATTATTATCTAATACATATATTTTTACATTGTAAATTGGAGAACCTATTAAATTTACATCTTCACAAATTATTTGTTTGCCAGATGCATATATTGTTGTTTCTGTAGGACCGTAATAATTGTACAATTTATGATGACTTGACCAATATTTAGCTGTATCTCTATCACATGGTTCTCCTGCATATATTATTCCGTATAAATCCTTATATTGTACTCTAGGTAAATTCGATAATAAAACAGGAGGGAGATATAAATAATTAATATTATTTCTAATAATATATTTACTAATTGATACTACATTAGTTCGAAGTTTTTCACTTAATAAATGAAGAACTCCACCATTAAATAATGCAATAAAAAATTCTGACACTGATACATCAAACACATAAGAAGTAAATGCTGTTACAGCGTTTCCTTTAGCAAAATTGTATACAGATTGTAAAGATAATATAGTATTAATTACCCCTCCATGTTCAATCATTACTCCTTTAGAATTACCTGTGGTACCAGAAGTATAGATTACATATGCTAGGCTATTACTCTTTCCCATTGGAACTGGATTTGCTTCACTTTCAGATAACAATTGTTCTTGTAATATTTGACTATCTATACTTAATACTTCTATATCATCAACTATTCTTTTTAGTCTCTTCTTATATCTTTCATTTACTATAACTAAAGTTTTAATTATTCTCCTTGCTCTATTTGCTATATTAATATCTTGTACAATATATTTGATTCTTTGATCAGGATAATTGGGATCTATAGGTACATATGATCCTCCGGCTTTCAATATTCCTAGTATAGAAATAAGCATATTTTCATTTCTATCAAGACACAGTGCGACTAGGGTACCTGATCCAATCTTATGCTGTCTTAAATAATTAGCTAACTTATTTACTCTTGAATTTAATTCAGAATACGTAAGTTTAATATTCTCATATACTAATGCTATATTATCTGGTGTTTTTATTACTTGTTCTTCAAATAATTGATGTATTGTCTTATCTTCGAGACAGTCTCTTTCTGTCTTATTCCATTCTTCTACTATTAGCTTATACTGTTGTTTACTTAGATAGTTTATTTCATTTATCTTTATTCTATCTTGAGAATTATCAACTAATTCTCCGAATTGTACCAATATATTCTGATACGTTTCTATAAAACCTTTTATTGTTGCTTTACTATATAAACTAGTAGCATAATTAAAACTTCCTTTTAGTTTCTCTCCATTATCATCTATAAAAGTACTAAGATCAAACTTCGCTATTTTGTATCCATAATCTTCCTCATACTTACTTAAAATACTAGCTAAACTACTGTTTTTATCTTGCTCTAATTTTGACTGATCGTTAATTTTTATTTCAAATTGCTGAGTTCCAAACATTACTTGAAAAATTGGATGCCTATTAGTGTCCTTGTCAACTTTTAACTCTTCTACTAATTTCTCAAATGGTAAGTCCTGATATAATTGAGCTTCTATTAATTCTCGGCTCACCTTTCTTATGTATTCTTTAATTGATAATGTATCATCAATCTTTATTCTTAATAACAAGGAGTTAACAAAAAATCCTATCAAATTTTCTACCTTATCATAATGCCTATTAGCTACTGGTATACCGACAATTATATCATTTTGATTACTATATACTTTTAGTAACAAACAATACCCTGCAAGCAATAGACTATAGAGACTAACTTCAAGATCCTTTGCTAATTGCCTTAATTCCCTTGATACATTAGCTTTTATCTCAAAAAAAATATCTTCACCCTTATAATCAAACTCTATTGGTCTAGGCTTGTCTGTAACTAAGCATAAAGTTTCATAATCAATTAATTTATTTTTCCAATAATTTAATTGTTTCTCTAATCTCTCTTCTTTTAAATAATTTTTTTGCCATAAAGTAAAATCTCTATATTGTATATTTAATGGGAGCAACTCTAGTGTTACTTTCTTCTCACCTTGCGCTATTTTATAATGGTATTGATAAAGCTCTGCCAATTCTGCTAATAATACATTTATAGACCACCCATCAAATGCTATATGATGAATTACTATACTTAAATAGTATTTTTTATCTATTAAATCTTGTTCATATAAATTAACTTTTATTGGATATTCACTACTTAGATTATACACATGATTCACTGACTTACTTATTTCTTGCGATAATTCTTCCTGAGATCTAACCTTAACTAACGAAATATTTAATGGATACTCGTCTAGTTGCATTACTAACTGACATCCATTACCTTGACTATCTTCTCTTATTATACTTCTTAATATTTCATGCCTTTCTACAATATCATTAATACTTTGTTTTAAACTCTTTAACACTAACTCATCATTTACTGATAAAGTAAATACTAAAGAGATATTATAAGCATTTGTTCCTCCTTCATATTTATCAATAAAGTTTAATCTTTCTTGTGCAAATGAAAGAGGTATTAAGCAATTACCACAATTAAAATGTAAAATATTAGAGTTAATATTGCTTAAAGCAGATACAATAAAGTCTTTATTATTACTAACAAATTCTCTTGCAAAGATTCTATAATGATCACTAACTTTTTTAGGAACTAATACATCTAGATTACCATTATCTAATTCAAACTTAAACCCATTAAAAATTAGACTATAGAGCTTATCAATTTTTTCTAACATTCAAAATTCCATTTCTCACAATGTAGCCCTTCATTGCTTAAAGCTTTATTTTCTAAATATTGTACTAAAGCCAAGATATTTTTACTGCTAAAAATATCCTCAATACCTATATGGATTGATAGTTCTTGATTTAATTTACTTACTAATTTAATAGCTGAAATACTATCCCCACCAATTCTAAAGAAGTTATCAGTGATACTGATTTTTTCCAGTTTAAGCACTTGAGCCCAAATATCACACAATTGTTTTTCTAACTCAGTTCTTGGCGCAATATAGCTGTCTTGATTTTGTACTTCTGGATCAGGTAGTGCTTTGTGATCTAGTTTTCCATTACTTGTTAA
>NZ_CP112961.1 GCF_034366785.1 Candidatus Trichorickettsia mobilis | reverse complement strand
ATCTGATTTTAATTTCTTAAAGAACAAAACGAAGGCAGGGATTAGTTTAGATGAAGCGGTCGAGCAGTTGGTAAGTTTAAAAGGAAGCGGTAAAGCAATAAGCCGTAAAACGTACTGAAGGTGTAGAATATTTTAGAAAGGTTAAAAATGGATATAGCAAAAAAAATATTAGCAATAGTAACTTCAGGGATAATCGGTTCATGCTTGATGCTCGTATACACCGAAAAATTAGCAGGTAGTAATAATTATCATATTTTATACGTTGCCGAAGATGAGTTAATGAGTTTAGAGGAAGATAGGATAAAGAATGAAGACCTTAGCACCCGTCAGTTGTTTTTCGGCGAGATTGAAAAGGCGGTAAGTTTAGCGGTTAGTTTACCTAAAACCTACAAAACGGGTAAAAACTTAGTGGTATATAGTATGAGTAGCGTAAGGGGCGAGAACGTCAGGTCAATAAGTAGTGAGATACACGCAAAAATTATTGGCGAATTGCGAAAAGAAGATAAAACCGGGAATAATGACGGTGATTAGATTTAGATACGACGATAAAAGCAAGCTTAAGCAAGGCAATAAAACTAGTGGCCTGCACAAAGCAAAGCATTGCTTAAGCGAAGAGTTAATACTTGCGATCATAGCATTTTCTCTAGGCATGAACCTAAAAGCAGCGGGGTATCAAGCTAAGGCCGATCAAATGTTTGAGACGATAAAAGCTACCCGCACGGCAAAAACTATAAGCACTAGCAGGTAAAAATGTTAAAAGCGATTTTAAATCAAAAACAACAAAAACTTTCAATTCACAGGCAATTAATCTTAGCTTTTTGTAGCGCGGTGCACTTGTGCATCCTTTACGCATATATTTATGTAGCACCGAAGGCGGGAGGAGCCGACAACTTATCTGAATTCTTGAATGATTGTATAAACGAGATTATCCGAGGAGGAAAAAGCACGAGAGCGGCTAGCGTATGTATAGTAATGTTATTTGTCCCTAGCGCGGCGATTATAGCAAGCGTGATTCTTTATTTACGCAAGAATTACATTCTAGCGACCGAAACGTCCAGAGGACTACTTGCTCTCTTGTTTTGTTATATGCTTGCGTACTCCGGTTACGTTTGGTTTGCGGCCTTATTATGTTTTGTGTGGCTGTTTTGCGTGCATAGATTTTATAAAAATCATAATTTAACAAATTAATTACTCCGAGGTTAAGTAAAGATGCTAGCGGTAGTTATACAGAAATTACGGGAATTTATATTAAAAAACGAACAACCGATTAAATCGGTAGCGGACGGATTTGTTCTAGTCTTATCCGTCTCGATACATATAACCGCTCTTTATTTATGGATTTTTAAATCACCTTCTATCGTAGAGGCATTAAATTTTAAGCATATGATTTTGGAAATAATTCGGCAAACCCCGCAAAAAGGTATAAAGCAAAATTTTCAATTCATTGTTCTTATAGTATCGACGATGAGTATTTCAATAACCGCAATTTTGGGTAGTTTGATTTTATGTTGCCTCGGTTTAATTAGAAGAGCAGGCATGTGGAGTGCAGGTTTAATTATAATAAATATTATTACCTTAATGCTCTGTTTAGACGTTATAGCGGTCGTTTTAATTACTAATATTTGCGTAATATACGGACTGATTATCAAGCATTATTTAATTGAACCTATTAAAAGAGAATCGGTAAATGAAAGTGCTTAATAAATTTCTGATGTCGGCAGTATTTTTTAGTTTAAGCAGCGCGGTGCTTGCCAAGGATTTCGGCAAGCAGGGGGCTACTTTCGAGATCAAGGAAGAAGGTTTTGTTGCCATGATGCAGCGTAAATTAAAGGGCGTAAATCTAGCAGATCATGAGCAAAAAATGAAAGATCTAGCACGAAAAAAAGTAGAAGAGCCGACACCCGTTCTCGGTATTACTAGAGCGACAAGAACGGTTAGTCATAGTTTTGATCCGAGTTACGTTTTAGACGAAGACGTATTCTTACCTTGCGGTAAATTATTATACCCTGCGGGGACAAAAGTAAATCCCTTAGATCATATGGAGTGGGGCGGCAGGATGGTGTTCATCGACGGGCGGGACTCGGCTCAAATAGCTTGGGCAAAAGATAATTATCTAAAAACCGATGAAACGTTTGATAAAAACGAAGATAAACTACGGCAAAACTTGAGTATTCAAAATACGGATAATGCCGCTCATATCAGCGCATCCTCGGATACTAAAATAATCTTAACGGGGGGTAGACCTCTTGAATTAGAGAGAGAAGTCGGAAATCTTATATATTTTGACCAATTCGGCGAGTTAACGGGCAGATTCAATATTGCACACGTGCCTGCGATAGTCGAGCAAGACGGCAAATATTTAAAGGTTACGGAGCTTAATATTGAAGTAAATAAAAAATAAAAAAAGCAACTATTTATAAGAAAGTTATGAAAAATAATACAAATTCTACGGAACATAAAATTGTAGATCTAATCGGTAAAGTATTAGTAACTAAATATAATTTTAGTTTGGTAATCATAACCGCTTTATGGTGGATGTTTGCTTGCGTGTTTCAGTATTACAACACTAATTTTGATCCGCTTGTCTTAAGCGGCAATTACATAATGTACTTAAGTTTAATATCGATATCGCTCGGACTAACTATTGACGGTAGCCATTATAAACATTTAGCAAAATTAGGCGTACTTAGTGCAATTTTAGTAGTTTTTACTTTAAGTGCGAGCAAAAGCGTATCGACTGCTTTGCTCGGCGAGATGTGGTTAGTACCGATTAGTATGTTCTGTTTTTTGTTATTACTCAAGAATATTTGGCTCGCAGTTAGTTTTAAAGAGGATTCTCAACATAGGATAAAAAAAGAGGAAAATGAACGATAATACAAATGATTCTACCTTTGGCGACGATCCTGCAAGACACTTCGCCAAAGGTCGGATGAATCATAGGAAAATCATCATCGTGCTAATTATGATTATTTTAGCACCTATGTCAAGTTACGCTAGCACTTGCCAAGGGAGATTCGTTAATCCTATAACGGATGTCTGTTGGTCATGCTTGCTACCGATTTCTATCGGCGGCTTTAATATCGGCAAGGGCAGTACTCCGAAAAAAAGAGATACTAAAAACCCGAGTTCTCCGCTTTGTTTATGTACCAAAGCTAATGTTCCCGTCCCCGGAATTTCTATCGGATTCTGGGAGCCGGTAAGACTCGTCGATATTACCAGAACGCCGTATTGCATGGTTAATTTAGGCGGATTGCAGTTAGCTAGCGGTCACTCAAATAAAGTCAGTAGTTATGCTAGAGGCTACGGCGATCATCATTCTCATCGCTCATTTTACCACGTTCATTATTATATCTATCCTCTGATTTACTGGCTTGAACTAATCACCGATTTTATCTGCTTGGAGCAATCAACCTTCGACGTGGCATATATATCGGAGCTTGACGTTACTTGGAACGACGAAAAACTACAAACCTTGCTTAATCCTGAGGTGTTTTTGTTCGGCAATGCGCTAGCGCAAAGCGCGTGCGTAATAGATTGTGCCGCATCTACCGTACATCTACCGAGAGACGAGATGTTTTGGTGTGGAGGCTGTTGGGGTAATATTTACCCGTTCTCGGGA
>NZ_CP112960.1 GCF_034366785.1 Candidatus Trichorickettsia mobilis | reverse complement strand
TTAACAAGTAATGGAAAACTAGATCACAAAGCACTACCTGATCCAGAAGTACAAAATCAAGACAGCTATATTGCGCCAAGAACTGAGTTAGAAAAACAATTGTGTGATATTTGGGCTCAAGTGCTTAAACTGGAAAAAATCAGTATCACTGATAACTTCTTTAGAATTGGTGGGGATTCAATCATCAGTATTCAAGTAATGTCAAGAGCTCGTCAAAAAGGTATTTATTTTTCTGTAAAAGATATTTTTAGTTATCCTAGTGTTGCTGAACTTGCAGTTAATGTCAAAATAGAAGAAAGAAAATCTAAAATTGATCAAACGCCTATTAAAGGTGAGATTATGTTAACTCCTATCCAGCATTGGTTTTTTGCTAAAAACTTAGCAAATCATAATCATTTTAATCAATCAATATTACTACAGCCAAAGAAAAAATTACAACCTAACCTTATTAAACAATCATTTATGTTATTAAGATATCATCATGATATTTTAAGGTGTTGTTATAATAACCATCATAATCAGTGGCAACAAATATGTCTTCAGGAAGAAATCGATGTTGTTGAATACCTTGATTTATCCGCAGAAGATAACACTGATGCTACTATAAAAATAGAAAACTATAGTAATCAAATTCAAGCAAGTTTAAATATTAACAAAGGAATAATAATCAAAGCTTTGTTATTTGATTTAGCTAAATCACAACGTTTGTTGATAGTAGCACACCACTTGGTAATAGATAGCGTATCATGGAGAATCTTACTAGAAGACCTAGAGGGTTTTTATAGTCAATTAGAACAAAAGTCAGAAGTACAATTTCCTAATAAAACTTATTCTTATAAACAGTGGTCTCAAACTTTGGTAGACTATGCTCATTCAGCCATTTTAGCAAAAGAGATAACTTATTGGCAAGAGTTAGAAAGAAAAATTAAACCTCTTGAAACAGATTTTAATTTAGGAACTTATTTAGAGACAAATAGCTATAATGTTGAGATATCTTTGAGTAAGGATAAAACTATTGGTTTATTACAAAAAGTACATAAAGCTTACAGGACAGAGATTAATGATATTTTACTAACAGCCTTGGTACTAGGATTTGGAGATTGGGCAGGAAATTATACTCTTAGTATTGCTCTTGAAGGACACGGTAGAGAAGAGATAGTAGAGGAGATTGACTTATCAAGAACTATAGGATGGTTTACTGCTATTTTTCCTGTAGTACTAATAGTAGATAATCCTAATGACTTAGAAGGATCAATTAAAACAATAAAAGAGAATATAAGAACTATTCCGAATAAAGGAATAGGATATGGTATTATCAAATATTCAAAGCCTAAAGTATTCACTGAAAGTAAATCTCCTCAAATCATTTTTAATTATCTTGGTAGGTGGGATAATGTGGCATCTCTAAATAAGTTATTTAGCTTTGCTCCAGAGCCAAGTGGCCGGAATGTTGCGCAAGAAAACATACTGGATTACGTGATTTCAATTAATGCTGAAGTAAAAAATGACATAATGTATTTTTTTTGGACTGCTAGTAGTAATCATTATTATCCAGAGACAATTAATAAAATTGTACATCATTTTATTCAGAGATTGAATCAATTAATAGAGCATTGTTGTCAAGATAATGTTTATGGTTATACTCCATCTGATTTTAATTTAGTTACTTTAAAACAAGATCAGTTGGAAAAAATTTTATCAGAAATAAAGAAGAAATAATAATGATTGATAAACTTAATATTCAGGATCTTTATCCGCTTTCACCGATACAGTCTGGTTTCTTATTTCAGCATTTATATGCACCACAATCAGATGCTTATTTTGTCCAGAGTGTATTTTTAATTAATGGGGTAATAGATCATAATTTACTAAAATTAGCATGGCAAAAAATAATTGATACTTATTCTATTTTAAGAACAGGGTTTGTTTGGCAAAACCTAGAAATGCCGTTTCAATATGTTTTGAAATCAATAAAAATAGAATTTAATTCACTAGATTGGCAAAATTTTAGTGACATTGAGCAAGAAGCAAGATTAAAAGATTTTATTAAGCAAGATCGCAAGAAAGGTTTTGATTTAAATAATGTCCCACTTATTAGAATTCATCTTATTCAAAAAAATAGTAATAGTTATTATTTAGTATGGAGTAATCATCATATTTTACTCGATGGATGGTCATCTTCTATTGTTTTTCAGAATTTTCTTAAATTATATAAAGCATTAAACAGTAATCAGGAATTTTTAATAAAAGAAGATAAGCCTTATAGAGATTATATAGCTTGGCTACAAAAGCAGGATTTAACTAAAGCAGAACAATTTTGGAAACAGTATTTATTTTCTATAGAAAAACCTACTTATCTCAGTTTTAAACATTTAATTAAAGAAAAACAGAATCAAGATTATAGCTTTTATTCAGAAATTTTATCATTAAATGAAACAGAAAGAATTAAAAGTTTTGCTCAAAAGCATAGCTTAACTTTGAACACTGTTTTACAAGGAGCAGTGACAATTGTAATACAACATTACTTACAACAAAAGGAGATTGTTTTAGGTCTTACTGTTTCTGGAAGAAATATAAATCTTACAGGAATTGAAGATATGGTAGGTTTATTTATCAATACGTTACCTCTAAGGATACAATTTGAAGATAATAATATTATTTCTTTCCTAAAAAAACTTCAAAATGATACGCAAAAAATTAATGATTATACTTATACGCAACTAGCAGACATTCAAAAATGCTCTGGTATTGATGGTGATTTATTTAATTTAACATTTGCCTTTGAAAATTATCCTTTTGATGAAAATGATATCCCTCTAGATTTTCAAATTAAGAGAATTAAAACTATAGAGAAAACGGAGTATCCTTTAACTATAATGGCTGGAGCTAGTAAACAAACTAATATTGTTTTTAAATATCAAACAATTCATTTTGATGAGAAGATTATTGTTAGGTTTGCTGCACACATTAAGATGATTTTAACTCAATTTATTAGCAAACAATTTTCTATTTCTTCTCTATTTATTTTAAAAGAAGAGGAGGAGAAGTTACTATTTAAGTTGAATTATACTGAAGTAAAACATGCTAAGCAGTGTATACATAAGCTAATTGAAGAGCAAGTAGTCAAAACACCAGATAATATAGCTGTAGTATATAAAGATACTACTATTACTTATCGAGAATTAAATGAAAGAGCGAATAGATTAGCCAATTATTTAATAAGCCTTGGAGTAGTGACTGAGACCCCAGTAGCTGTCATCATGAATAGGTCATTAGAGATGATAGTTGCAATAGTTGCAATTCTAAAAGCTGGAGGTACTTATATACCTATTGATCGTAACTTGCCAGAAATGAGGCGGCAATTAATTATAGATGATATAGGATCTCCTATAGTGTTAACTGACATAGATAATATTGATATGCTGTCAGCCTCTTTTTCTTTGTTAATTTGTATTGAAGAAGAAATAAATATAATAGAGAAGTTTCCATCTTATAATTTTAATACAGATATTGTGCTTCAGAATCTAGCCTATATAATCTATACTTCTGGATCAACAGGTGTTCCTAAAGGAGTAATGATAACACATGAAAGTCTGAATAACTATATTCAATATAGCAAA
>NZ_CP112959.1 GCF_034366785.1 Candidatus Trichorickettsia mobilis | reverse complement strand
ATCCCCTGATTAGCTCAAACGCCGTCTTACTATCGTGACTTACGGCAATAACGGTAGGAAAAGCAGTAATACCGAGGCGCTCTATTAACTCTTGAGACGTGACGGTCTTAAAATGCTCGTGTTTACTGCCCTGGTTACTGACCGCATCGATATGAAACCCATAAATCTCTCCGAAGTTTTTAAGTACCGGCGATAGAAGTGCGCAATATTTACAAGAATCGCTAAAGAATAATACTAGATCAAAGTCTTTAGCTAACTCCTTGATCTTCTGCATATCTTGTTCTTCCTGCATAGCTCTTTTTGCTTTTACGCCGTGGACGTTAACGGGATTATTGATTAAATCGCGCTGCTCGGGGTAGAGAAAATTTGCCGTATCCCAAGCTTCGTGTAAGCTATCTGCTTGATCCCACATTTGTTTTTCTTTATCTCGGTAAGCTTTGACATTTTGAGGGGTCGGACGTGCCAACATCATGAATTTTAGATCTTCAAGTTCACGGGCAAATTGCTCGATTTCTGCTTTTGCTTGCTCAGGGCTAATATCGGAATTTTGCTCTGAATTTAGCTCGGACGTTTTCTTTTCTACCGTCAGCGGTTTATTTTCAAACCAAAACCAACCGCGATAGCGTTCCTCAAAGAAGCCTTGACCTAGAACGATGCTAGGCAAAACCAGTAATATTAAGCTAGTTACAATCTTGATCATATTTAGTAATTACCTCTACTTATGTCTTGTTCAAGCTTGTTGACCGACTTATAAAGATCAGAGTAAATCTGAAATAATCTCAGATATTCCGGATACCAAAGATTTACCTCCAGTGTTCGCCCGACCATATATAAATTGCCGTTGCTAGTAAAATTATTGACTCTGATTTGATCTTCTGCGATTTTAGTGCTGCGATAATTGTCCGCAGTATTTTTCGCGCCAATCATTTGCTGCTTTAGGTAATATAATTCATTTTCTTTCGCTAACTTTCTTTGTTTTCTTAGTTCTTCCTGCCTTAAGATCTCCCGCCGTCTCTCTTCTTCTATACGTTTTAACTCAGCCAACCTAGCTTCCTCCTGTTTGCGTTTCAATTCCGCTATTCTTCTCTCTTCTTCTAGCCTTTGTCTCTCAAGAGCAAGTAATCGTTCCCTCTCACGTCTCTCTGCTTCAAGTCTTGCTAAACGCTCTTTTTCTATACGCTCCGCCTCTAATCTTTTTTCCTCTTGCGCTTCCCATGAATCATCCTTAACATCGGCATTCCAGCCGGCCATATTATTCTTTTTATTATTTGGATTACCGTCGTATTTTCTAACATTAGGTAGTGATGAGTTAACTCTGGCACTGATGTCTCCTACTTTCGGTATTTTCATTCGCTTTAAAATATCGATAAAAAACTCACTAAAATCCATTTTGTCAAAATCCAGCTGCATGATCTCTGCAAGCGTTAATCCTCTACAATCCGGCTTACCGTTATTATTAAATAACTGATCTACATGCTTTGAAGGAAATAACTGTTTTCTACCCTCAACCTGAATCACTTTATTAAGCAAACTCCCGAAGCAGCAGTAATGATGTTTAACTACCGTGGTTATCCCCATCATCTGTTTGTTCTCTTTACAAGCATATTTACAGAGATTTTTCTGACGCTTATCGACTAAATCTATTTCATCCTTGGTACATTTTGCTCCCAAGTTTTTACCCCATCCTTTTAAACTAGTAGAACAGCAATTAGTATAAGAGGTAGCCTTCTTGCTACAACTCTGAGCAAAGCCCGCAAATAGTTTAAAATTAAGATCAAGCGCACCCTTCATTTGACTTACCGCATATAATTTGGATACCGAATCCATCATGTCGCCGTCGGTTAAATAACTTTTATCGACGCAGTTACCGTCAATACAAGGCACGCCCTTACATACAAGCCTGTCTTTGCCTTCTTTTGCTACAAGCCCGGTTCTAACCATTTCTTTATCTATGGTTACCGGCTCCCAGCTTTTACAAGAAAACTCTTTTGCAGATTAACGCAGTTGCCGTAATTATCTCGAAGCAAGCACGGTAAATACGCTACCGCATAACAATGACTGAAATTTCGACAATCATCTCGGCTCGGATAGTTACAGGTTTTATAATACGTCCACTCCCAACAATCTTTAGTAACGGAAAATCCGTCGACGATTCTTGCACCGCTACTTACGCAAGTTTTTACGGCGTCGGAACATGAATAGCTTGAAGTGAAACGATTACCCGCCTCGGCATGATTAATAATTTGAATAGCTAAAACGATGATTGTTATTATGAAACTTATAAATTTTCTCATTGCAATCTACATACCTCATTCCAGTCTTCGCTCCATACTTCACAAACGGGATAAGTATCGCGATAATAGTAGGTAAACTCATACTGATCCCATGCAACACGCCATCTGCAACCTACGGGATTAATAGAACTACCGTCGTCTACGCCTCTACCGCCCGGCGGAAAGCCTACATCTTCCCTGATCTGCTCTAGCTGTACGCCGAGCTTATTAGCAAGATAAAGACGGGCATCGGCAATGATCAACTCGGGATTATTTCTCCAAGGCGAATCAATCTGGTATTCACCGAAGCCCTGCGGGTGATAAGGAGTAATATGCCATCCCCATCTTTTGTACTTCCATTTAACCGCATAACCCCAGTGCATCTTTTCATTGTGAAGCGCATGTCCCGGTAATTTAATGGTTTTATGTTGCCACTCACCGTATCTTAAGCCCGTTTTTGCACATTTTAAGGTTACCGTATCGTTGCAGTTATAACGATTGCGTAGCTCTTCGCAGATATGCTGATTGTAAATAGTGTCCTTAAAATGTTCTTTTTCAATCTCAATACGATATTCAGGCTCTAGCTCCTTGTCGCCTTTAACGGTTTTGCAATCAATATCAAGATCGCGCAAACCCTCAATCAAACGAGACATCAGTCTTTTATTAGCATCCGCAATTTTATCGACATCTCTCTTATGGTTAAGAATCTTAGGGTCGGTATAATCAATCTCTAACGAATCGTAATAACTATTTTCCTCCTTAGCTCGCTCGATTTGCCCTCTACTTTCTAAGCTATTGGCGTTAATAGAATTTAGCTCGGACGTTTTATTTTCTAATGCACTTTCATTTGCACCGAGTTCTCGTAACCCCGCTTTGTTACCGACACCGCTTTCCGCTTGTTTCTTTGAATTTTCAAGGAATTGATCTAAGCCTTGCCTATCTTCTATTTCTTGGTTAAAAAGCGTACTGATATCGTTTTTATTAGTCTGGTGTCTATTACCTTGAGCTTTAGTACTTGCGACCACGATAATCAGCATTAAAGCAATGCTTAAAACCGAATTTATGCTTAAGCAACTGCCTCTTAATCTTATCCGTGCTACAAATTTACTTAAGATACTAATCATTTAGATACCTCAAAGCCTCCGTCGCTAATTCTCCCGATCTACTAAACTCCTCTAGAGAATATTTAACACCGACGTTACCGACCATTTTGTCGAACTTAAAAATAGCGGTCTGATTCGGATGATATTCAGAATCGGCGGATAATACGATAGCAGGCACCGATACGACTTTGAATTTTTCGTACGCTTCATCGTCTATTTGTATGTCGGCGGCAATTTCTCGCAAGTCGCCGCTCTTTCCCGTTAAATCTATAACAAGCTTTGTTAATTCTTTGAAACTCCCCTGCGGCAAGCCTTTAAATACCAACACTCCGCCGTATTTATTTGCTTCACGTAAATAATTTTTAAGTAAGGGTTTCGGCATCGAAGTGCTAACAAAGATATAAAGTCCTGAAAATTGTCTTTTATTGTCTCCGTCACCGTTAGATTGAATACCTGCACTTATTTCTAATTGTTCTTGCTCATTAAATTTCTCTTTTAAATTTTGCCATACCGCATCAATACTATTATTACTTAAATCGGTAGCCCATTTAACGTCTTCTCTAGATGCACCGTAAAAAGCATCGCGCAAGTCGCTCTTATTACATACGGCGTTATCGCATGCTACCGCTAGTCTTACCGAAGCAAGGCTTAAAATTAGTAAAACGATAATCTTTAAACTAAAAGGCACAGCAATTTCTCTTTCTAAAAATTAAATAACCCCAGTCTTGCCCATCGTA
>NZ_CP112958.1 GCF_034366785.1 Candidatus Trichorickettsia mobilis | reverse complement strand
TACGATGGGCAAGACTGGGGTTATTTAATTTTTAGAAAGAGAAATTGCTGTGCCTTTTAGTTTAAAGATTATCGTTTTACTAATTTTAAGCCTTGCTTCAGTAAGACTAGCGGTAGCATGCGATAACGCCGTATGTAATAAGAGCGACTTGCGCGTTGCTTTTTACGGTGCATCTAGAGAAGACGTTAAATGGGCTACGGATTTAACTAATAGTAGTATTGACGCGGTATGGCAAAATTTAAAAGAGAAATTTGAGAGCCAAGAACAACTAGCAATAAGTGCCGGTATTAAATCTAAGATTGACGGAGGCAGCGAAAGACGATTCTCAGGGCTTTATATCTTTGTTAGCACCTCGATGCCGAAACCTTTGTTAAAAAGTTATTTACGTGAGGCAAATAAATACGGCGGAGTCTTGGTATTCAAAGGCTTGCCGCAGGGGAGTTTCAAAGAATTAACAAAATTGGTTATAGACTTAACCGAGAGTAACGGTGACTTACAAGAGCTTGCGACAAGCATACAAATAGACGATGAGGCGTACGAAAAATTCAAAGTCGTATCGGTGCCTGCTATCGTATTATCCGCCGATTCTGAATATCATCCGAATCAGACCGCTATTTTTAAGTTCGACAAAATGATCGGTAACGTCGGTGTTAAATATTCTCTAGAGGAGTTTAGTAGATCGGGAGAATTAGCGACGGAGGCTTTGAGGTATCTAAATGATTAGTATCTTAAGTAAATTTGTAGCACGGAGAAGATTAAGAGGCAGTTGCTTAAGCATAAATTCGGTTTTAAGCATTGCTTTAATGCTGATTATCGTGGTTGCAAGTAATAAAGCTCAAGGTAATAGGCATCAGACTAATAAGAACGATATCAGCAATCTTTTTAAACAAGAAATAGAAGATAGACAAGGTTTAGATCAATTCCTTGAAAACTCAAAGAAACAAGCGGAAAGCGGTATAGGTAATAAAGCGGGACTAGGGGAACTCGGTGCAAATGAAAGTGCCTTAGAAAACAAAACGTCCGAGCTAAATTCTATTAATGCCAATAGTTTGGAGAGTAGGGGGCAAATCGAGCGAGCTAAGGAGGAAAATAGTTATTACGATTCGTTAGAGATTGATTATACCGACCCAAAGATTCTCAATCATAAGAGGGATGTCGATAAAATTGCCGATGCTAATAAAAGACTAATGTCTCGTTTAATTGAGGGCTTGCGTGATCTGGACATTGATTGCAAAACCGTTAAAGGCGACCGAGAGCTAGAGCCGCAGTACGTTATAGAAATTGAAAAAGAACATTTTAAAGATGTTACTTACAATCAACATATCTGTGAAGAGCTGCGCAATCGTTATAACTGCAACGATACGGTAACCTTAACTTGCAAAGTAAAAGGAATACAATGGGGAGAGTGGCAAGATAAACAAATTGAAGTCGACGGTGGAGAGTTAATCAAATTTAGTGCACACCGAGATATGTTTGACGGTCATCATGTAGCTAGCAAATGTTTTGAGTATAAGCTATTTAGCCCCGATAGCAAAAAGCTTAAGGGATTCGGCGGTCGTGATTATAATCCCGGTACTATTCCGAATATGAGAGAATTCTTAGCACTTAAACATAATGCAACGATAGATAACATCGGTACTACGATGAGTTTTTCTTGGCATGGTGGTATATTTTCAATTAGCGGCTGGATGTACGCCGGTAGAGTTTTAGGTAGCAAGGATTATGCTTGGGCTAAGTATGTAATTAATTATAAATATCGTGACGGCAATCCGGCTTGTTTTGAATGGCAAGAAGACTGGAACGAGGTATGCAAGTTACAATGAGAAAATTGATAAGCTTCATAATAACAATAATTACCTTATTGACTCAAATTAGTTATGTCGAGGGGGGTAATCGTTTTACCTCAAGTTATTCATGTAGTGATGCCGTAAAAACTTGTGTAAGTAGCGGTACAAGGATTGTTGATGGATTTTCGGTTACTAAAGATTGTTGGGAGTGGACGTATTATAAAACCTGTAACTATCCGAGCAGGGATGATTGCAAGAATTTTAGTCATTGTTACGCGGTAGCCGATTTACCGTGCTTGCTGCGAGATAATTACGGCAACTGCGTTAATCTGCAAAAAGAGTTTTCCTGTAAAAGTTGGGAACCTGTAACTATCGATAAAGAAACGGTAAGAACTGGACTAGTCGAGAAAGAAGGTAAAGACAGGCTTGTATGTAAAGGAGTACCGTGTATTGACGGCAACTGCGTCGATAAAAGTTATTTAACGGAGGGAGACATGATGGATTCGGTATCGAAACTATATGCGGTAAGTCAAATGAAGGGCGCGCTCGATCTTAATTTTAAACTATTTGCGGGGTTTTCTCAGAGTTGTAGCAAGAAGGCTACCTCTTATACCAATTGCTGTTCTACTAGTTTAAAAGGTTGGGGTAAGAATCTCGGAGCAAAATGTACCAAGGATGAAATAGATTTAGTCGATAAACGTCAGAAAAATCTCTGTAAATATGCTTGTAAAGAGAACAAACAGATGATGGGGATAACCACGGTAGTTAAACATCATTACTGCTGCTTCGGGAGTTTGCTTAATAAAGTGATTCAGGTTGAGGGTAGAAAACAGTTATTTCCTTCAAAGCATGTAGATCAGTTATTTAATAATAACGGTAAGCCGGATTGTAGAGGATTAACGCTTGCAGAGATCATGCAGCTGGATTTTGACAAAATGGATTTTAGCGAATTTTTTACCGATATTTTAAAGCGTATGAAGATACCTAAAATCGGGGACATAAGTAGCAGAGTCAACTCATCGTTACCTAACGTTAGAAAATATGACGGTAATCAGAATAATAAAAAGAATAATATGACCGGCTGGAATGCCGATGTTAAAGATGATTCGTGGGAGGCGGAGGAAGAGAGAAGACTAGAAGTGGAACGACAAGAGCGGGAGCGTTTAGCAAAACTTGAAGCAGAGAGGCGTGAGAGGGAACGATTACTTGCTCTTGAGAGACAAAGGCTAGAAGAAGAGAGAAGAATAGCGGAATTAAAACGCAAACAAGAGGAAGCCAGACTTGCTGAGTTAAAACGTAAACAGGAAGAGGCTAGGTTGGCTGAGTTAAAACGTATAGAAGAAGAGAGGCGACGAGAGATCTTGAGGCAGGAAGAACTAAGAAAACAGAGGAAATTAGCTAAAGAAAATGAATTATATTACCTCAAGCAGCAAATGATTGCCGCAAAAAATACTGCTGACAATTATCGCAGTACTAAAATCGCGGAAGATCAAATCAGAGTCAATAATTTTACTAGCAACGGCAATCTATATATGGTCGGGCGAACACTGGAAGTAAATCTTTGGTATCCGGAATATTTGAGATTATTTCAGATTTACTCTGACCTTTATAAGTCGGTCAACAAGCTTGAGCAAGACATAAATAGAGGTAATTATTAAATATGATCAAGATTGTAACTAGCTTAATATTAATGTTTTTGCCTAGCATTGTTTTAGGTCAAGGCTTCTTTGAAGAACGCTATCGCGGTTGGTTTTGGTTTGAGAATAAACCGCTTGTGTTAGAAAAGCAAAAGCAAGCGATAAATTCAGAGCAAAATCCCGATATTAGCCCTGAGCAAGCAAAAGCGGAAATCGAGCAATTTGCCCGTGAACTTGAAGATCTAAAATTCATGATGTTGGCACGTCCGACCCCTCAAAATGTCAAAGCTTACCGAGATAAAGAAAAACAAATGTGGGATCAGGCCGATAGCTTACATGCGGCTTGGGATACGGCAAATCTTCTCTATCCCGATCAACGAGACTTAATCAATAATCCCGTTAACGTCCATGCCGTAAAAGCAAAGAGAGCTATACAAGAAGAAGAAAATACGAAAGTGATCAAGGAATTAGCCAAGGAGTTTGATTTAGTATTATTCTTTAGCGATTCTTGCAGATATTGCGCACTTCTATCACCGGTACTTAAAAGCTTCGGAGAGATTTATGGGTTTCATATCGATGCGGTCAGTAACCAGGGCAGTAAACACGAGCATTTTAAGACCGTCGCGTCTCAAGAGTTAATAGAGCGCCTCGGTATTACTGCTTTTCCTACCGTTATTGCCGTAAGTCACGATAGTAAGACGGCGTTTGAGCTAATCAGGGGAT
>NZ_CP112957.1 GCF_034366785.1 Candidatus Trichorickettsia mobilis | reverse complement strand
AGCCTTACGAAAAAAGGCTTTAGCGGCATCGGCATCTCTGTGTTTCCTAAGTAGAAACTCTATAGTATTACCGAGTGAGTCAACGGCTCTATACAAATAGACCCAAACTCCTTTTACTTTAATATACGTTTCGTCCATTCTCCAACTATTGCCTATGAGTTTTTTACGTTTCCTTACCGCAGTATCTATTAACGGTACAAACCTTATTACCCATCTTTGCAAAGTAGCGTGATCTATTTGCGCTCCTCTAATACTGGCCATCTCTTCTAAATCACGATAACTTAAAGAAAATCTACATTTCATATACACAAAGAGCATTATTATCTCGGCTGATGAACAAAATCCTTTGAAATACTTGACCAATTTCGGAGAAATATTAAACGGCATTCGAATATTTTTTAAGCCTTTATACCAGCTTTAGAGAGTGTTCGCAACAGATGTGACAGAACCGTTTAACATGATTTATGAAAGTAACTTACTTAAAGTCATTGAAATTTTTAACATCTTATGAGAAGATAATAAAAACTTGAGATGAAAATAACAGTTTATCTAAATCAAATCTAAACACAAACCAAGAGTAATTTGGTAGTTAAAGCTCTGGGCATAACAAGAAAGTTTTAACCTTTACAGCTGCTTATAACAGTCGAGCTTCTCGCTTTGCAATAGCGTTATAACTAAATTTGCTGTTTCATACATACTAAACTTTAAATATAAAGGAAAATATTATGAAAGTTATAAATGCTTCTCTAGATACACAACAACAAACTAAACAAATTAAAATACTACCACCAAAAGATATTACCAATAAAACTCCTAAGGATATATATGTTCTTGGAACAACTAAAGTGTGTGATAATAAAGAATTGCAACTTTACTTATGTAGCGGTGTCCATGCTAATATAATTGATACTAACACCGGGCAAATAATTCCAGTCAAAGACCATGATTTACCCTCAGAGATACAAAGAATTAAAACTCAGGAAGTATGTGAAATATATTTTAAAAATCATTTCATTACCAAAAATGAGTTAAATAATGGTGACATAACCTTACAAAGCCATGTTCGTGGACTTGGGGGTGGTAATAGCGTTGGAGATTTAAGAGATAAGGCAAAAGAAAATATTATACTATCCCCTAAATATATTAATAGATTAGAAAAGGCATTATTCTCAAAAAATAGTATAGATGCTGGAATAGCAGCAGAGGCATTTTGTAGCTTAATTGTGAATGGGCATAAGCTCTCGGAAACGGCGTTCGCAGGACTAGAGAAGACCTCATTAAATGCTAATGAATTAATAAAAAGTAATGCTCTTACAGCACTTAATAATGCAGCGGTTATGGGACAAGAGTTGCCAGATAGCACCCTTCAAACTCTAATGAAAATAACAAATGACAAAACAAGTAGCGCTGCTATAACTATCCGTGCTATGAGTACGATATGCGAAGCAGCTTTTGCCAAACAATTACTATCTAATGATAGATTAAAGGAAATAATACAAATAGCAGGTGACACGAGTATTAATTTACAGACAAGAAACTTAGCATCTTTAGCCTGTACATATGCAGCAAGTAATGGTCAGGAATTATCAAAGGAAGCTATAGAATATGTAGAACAATTATCACTAATACCACTAAGCATTAATGCTACTAAAGCTGCAACAATTGGTTTATTCGGATATAACTCTAAACCGTCAGAAGTGGCAATTAATGGTGTACAGCGTGCCTTAAAAAATGATAATAAAGAAATTACAAAAGGTGCCGCAGCTGGATTAATTATAGTTATTACTGATCATAAAAAACAATTGCCTCAAGAAATATTACAAACAGCCACAGAGTTATTTAGCAATAGTTCGATAAAAGAAACAAGAGAATATGCATGTTTAATTTTATCTATTGCGGCAATTAACAATGAGCAACAATTGCCTGGGTTAGCTGTTACAAATTTGCTATCAGCAGTGAAGGATACAAACGATGTTATAAGAGAGTGTGCTGAGAACTTCAGTCAATTTTATGAAAAACAACAGTCAAATACATTAACTGGTAAATTCAAAAATTTAATATTTAGCGCCTTGTCAATTAAGAAATAAAATTCTTTCAGACCTGATACTGTCTTAAGAGTCAAGGAGTTAAATTTAGATTAACACGTTATTCTTTTCTATTTTTTGTAATAAAAACCAATATGTCAAAACTCTTGTTGCTGAACATTTCATAGGATTTAAACCTACCTTAGATAACGTATTGCAAGTAATAAAGGATTTTGATGAAAACACTTCGAGAACACAGTCTTTGGGTGTAAATTAAGTCTATTGCTAAACATAGCTGTTCACCATATAGCGATTCTCGATTTAATGCATAACCTTGCGAATGAATTTCCTAGTGTAAACTAGATTATAAATTTGTAAACAGCGAAAGTTGCTCTATTTACTTGCCTTTTCCTTTACTCGTTTTTGAAGGTCATCCCTTGCTTCTATATACATAGAATTAGTTGGTTCAATTTCCAAAGCTTTTTTAATCGTTGTTAAAGCTTGGGGGTATAGGTTTAATTTATTCAACACAACTGCTTTAAAGAAATAAGCACCAGCTATATGCGGATTTATTTCAATAATTTTGTTATGTTCGTTTACTGCTTCCTGATAGTTTTCTAACTGATACAAAATTGACGCTTTAAGGAAATGGGCATCTATATTTTTAGGATTTAACTTAATAGAGGAGTCATATGCTTCTATTGCTTTTTTATAATTTCCTAATCCCGCTAGGGCTTTGCCTTTATAATAGTAAGTTTGAGAGCTGTTAGGTGCTAGAATTAGTAGATTATTTGCTGTTTTTAAAAGCTCTTTCCATATACCTAATTCGTCTAATACCATAACTTTTTTCTGTAGTAAGGAAATATCTTGAGGGTTTCTTTTTATTTCCTCATTTAATTTATTTAGCCAATCTTCAGCGTTATTAGCAACAATATAATTTGAGTGAAGTATTAGTAAAGTGATCAAAATCAATTTGTATATCGTCTTCATTTTAATTACAGCTTTAATTTCTAATTAAATCTTACTTATTATTTTAGTCTGTCAAGGATGGAAATTTACTTGGTCAATTTCCTCCATTATAATAATTCTTTTAATTAAAAAAACATTAATTAAATATTACTTAATAAACAAACCGTAATGGCTTAGACAATTGTAACTTAGAACTACTATTTAAAGGATGTCCTAAACTTTATATATGTCTAAAATTGTATTAATATAAATTTTAACCACCTTTGTTATCCAGGTTTAAAATTGATCCTTTACGGACACCTTACCCTCAGCAACTTAGATATAATTGTTCATAAAAAAATTAACCTTATAGCTGTATAAGCAAATAAGATCACCACACTCTACCTCACTTAAAACCAGAGGATTATAAATAATGGTTTATAGATGTAAATCTAAGGCTATTGTCACTCTATTACGTTATTTTCTCCGATTAAAGAGCTTTCTTCTGCTTTTATTGGCTCGTCTGCTTGCATATAATATACAACATTTGAACTGTACTCTTTATGCACTTGTAAATTGCAAGCGCCTGGATTTCCGCTGGACAAGTTTTGAGTAGATTTAACCAGATCGATAAAACCTAGTCCTTGACTTACACTCAATAATTTATTTTGAATAGCTAATACTTTATTAGCTTGAGATATGCCTCCTGCCCTGTTACCTTGAGCGCTAGATACATGAATAATTACTGGTTCCGGTATATCTAGTTTAATAGGTGGTTGTTGTCTTTGATGAGCTTGGAGGTACTGATCTATGCCAGCGTGAGGTACTACTAATTCTCGCTCTTCCTCTATATCACTTCCACAGTTATCATCATAATAGTCGTTTTTCATAAATCGCTTTCTTTAAATATTTAGTACAATTACAGCTTATATATGTTTATTTGGTGTAATTATTAATAATATCCTTTTATCCTAAAGTCATTAAATTTTTAATTTAATAACTATCAGAAACTGCTATTCTACATTTGGTGATAGCTGGCAAAGCGTTAACCTTAAACGCCACAATTTAAATTAAGTCTTATGTTGAAAACAACCAGCTTAACCCCAGAAGTCAAAGAGATTGTGGTTAATAAAGGAACAGAATATTGTTATAGTGGAATCTATGATAATTTTATAATTGATGGCACCTATTTGTGTCAGAATTGTGGATTAGCCCTTTTTAGCTCTAAGGATAAATTCCACTCTGGTTCAGGTTGGCCTAGCTTTGATCGTAAGATTAAAAATAATGGTTCTGTCGCATTTGTAAAGCATCTTCTGCCTTAATCGACAAAAGTAAGATTTTAGACGTTATGCATCCATTAACATTTTAAAATTTTCGAAAGCAGAAAGATTGTTGTTAGATTTGATTATTTGTCCTTTTTGAATTATACGAATGTTTTCTATACCGGTAATAGTAATTTTTGCTGAACGGAAGCTCTTGAAGCCTAGCGTAAGCTTCGTTCGTTTCTTA
>NZ_CP112956.1 GCF_034366785.1 Candidatus Trichorickettsia mobilis | reverse complement strand
ATCTGATTTTAATTTCTTAAAGAACAAAACGAAGGCAGGGATTAGTTTAGATGAAGCGGTCGAGCAGTTGGTAAGTTTAAAAGGAAGCGGTAAAGCAATTAGAGCGTAAATGCATTGAGTTGAGACGTAAGAATATTTTGAAGGTTTGAAATGGATATAGCAAAAAAAATATTAGCATTAGTAACTTCGGGGATAATCGGCGCATGCTTGATGCTTGCATATAACGAGAAGTTCGGAGGTAACGGTAATTATAGTATTTTATATGTTGCCGAGGATGAATTAATGAGTTTAGAGGAGGATAGGATAAAGAATGAAGAACTTAGTACTCGTCAGTTATTTTTCGGTGAGATTGAAAAAGCTGTAAGCTTAGCGGTTAGTTTGCCTAAGGCTTACCGAACCGGCAAAAACCTAGTGGTATATAGCATGAGTAGCGTAAGAGGCGAGAATGTTAGGTCAATAAGTAGCGAGATACACGCAAAAATTATTAGCGAATTACAAAAAGAAGATAAAATTCGAGGTAATACGCAATGATTAGATTTAGGTGCGATAAAGAAAGCAAGCTTAAGCAAGGTAATAAAACCGATTCTCAAGACAAAGTAAAAAATCGGCTAAGCGAAGAGCTAATCCTTGCGATCATAGTATTTTCTTTGAGCATGAACTTAAAATCATCGGGGTACCAAGATCAAGTCGATCAAATGTTTGAGACGATAAAAGCTGCTCGCACGGCAAAATCTATAAGCACTAGCAGGTAAAAATGTTTAAAGCGATTTTAAATCATCAACAACAAAAACTTTCAATTCACAGGCAATTAATCTTAGCTTTTTGTAGCGTAGCACATTTATGTATCCTTTACGCGTATATTTATGTGGCGCCGAAAGCAGGAGGGGCTGACGGCTTATCTGAATTCTTGAATGATTGTATAAACGAGATTATCCGAGGTGGAGAAAGCACGAGAGCAGCGGTCGTATTTATAGTAATGTTATTTATCCCTAGTGCGGCGATTATAGCAAGTGTGATTCTTTATTTACGTAAGAATTACATTCTAGCAACCGAAACGTCTAGAGGACTACTTACTCTCTTGTTTTGTTATATGTTTGCATACTCGGGTTACGTTTTGTTTGCGGCTTTATTATGTTTCGTGTGCTTGTTTTGCGTACATAGATTTTATAAGAATCACGATTTAAGCAAGTCATTATTAAGAGGGTAAGTAAGAATGCTAGCGGTAATTATACAAAAATTACGGGAATTTATATTAAAAAACGAACAACCGATTAAATGGGGAGTAGAAAGCTTTGCTCTAATCTTATCCGTCTCGATACATATAACCGCTCTTTATTTATGGATTTTTAAATCACCTTCTATCGTAGAGGCATTAAATTTTAAGCATATGATTTTGGAAATAATTCGGCAAATTGAGCAAAAAGGTATAAAGCAAAACTTCCAATTCATTGTTCTGATAGTATCAACGATAAGTATTTCAATAATTGCAATTTTAGGAAGTTTGATTTTATGTTGCCTCGGTTTAATTAGAAGAGCGGGTACGTGGAGCGCAGGTTTAATGATAATAAATATTATTACCTTGATGCTCTGTTTGGACGCTATAGCAGTCGTTTTAATTGCTAATATTTGCGTAATATACGGACTGATTATCAAGCATTATTTAATTGAACCTATTAAAAGAGAATCGGAAATGAAAGGGCTTAATAAATTAATGAATAACTTTAACATAAGACTATTTGCGTTGATAACGATCTTAGTCTCATATGCGGTTACGTATGCCGAGCAAACCGATACCGTATGTGCCGATAACTTAACGCAAGGACTTATTCAACTCGGAGAGAACTCCGATGATCCCGAATTAAAAAGAAGATCGTTAGAATTAAAAGAATCTTGCGTGCAGCAGCAAAGAGCTAAGGCAAAAATGGAAGAGTCACGGGAAAACTTAGAAATTTGGAAAGAAGTAGATAAGGTATTAGCAGGATTGCCTAATAGAGATATGTATCAAGAGGTATTAGACAGGAGCGTAAAAGAGTTAAGGATGCACCCTTATGACGTGGTTAAAATGATGGAAAAGGGTGATCCTAAAATAAAATCTATTTTTAATAAAATGATAAAGGAAAGAAATCAAAAAATATTTAATGAAATAAAAGCTAAACGAATTGCTCAAAGAAAACTTCGAGATAAAAATTCAAACAAAAGTTCGAATAAAAGCGGAGCGGCAAATGAGAAATAAAAGTTTGCTGCTTATTGTAGTTTTCTCTTTAAGCAACCCGGTTTTTGGGAAAGATTTCGGCAAGCAGGGGGCTACTTTTGAGATTAAGGAAGAAGGTTTTGTAAGCATGATGCAGCGTAAATTAAAGGGCGTAAATCTAGCAGAGCATGAGCAAAAAATGAAAGATTTAGCAAGAAAAAGAGTAGAAGAGCCCACTCCCGTTTTCGGTATCACTAGAGCGACAAGAACGGTTAGTCATAGTTTTGATCCAAGTTACGTTTTAGACGAAGACGTATTCTTACCTTGCGGTAAATTGTTATACCCTGCGGGGACAAGGGTAAACCCCTTAGATCATATGGAATGGGGCGGTAAGATAGTGTTTATCGACGGACGAGATTCGTCTCAAATAGCTTGGTTAAAAGATAATTATATGAAATCCAATGAAGCGTTTAATAAAAATAAAGAGGAACTACCGCAAAATTTAGGTGATCAAAATAAAGATAACGCCGCTCATACTTTTGCCCCCTCGGATAACAAAATAATTCTAACGGGCGGCAGACCTCTTGAGCTTGAGAGGGAAGTCGAAAATCCTATATATTTTGATCAATTCGGCGAGTTAACTAACAAATTCAATATTGCACACGTGCCTGCGATAGTCGAACCGGAGGGTAAATATTTAAAGGTTACTGAAATTAATATCGGAGGAAGATAGCACGGTATGCAAGATAAAATGCTTAAACAAAAGAAGATACGTACAAATAATTCTCGATCAAAATTTCAACGTATCAACGATATTGAACTTTCAATTATTTTCGGCTTAAGCGTTAGTTTCGGTTGGTGGCTAATAGACAAAGACGATGTTCTTAACGCCAAAGCATTATCGGCTACGTTTTGTATTGCTACGATACTGATGCAAATTTCAATTATTATAGCTCGTTTTGTAGAAAATACTTTTAATTTAAAAACACATGCGACGAATACCGAATATCATGAATTAAATTTTCAAGGTAACATTGATCAATTAACGCTTGCTTTATATAACAGCGGGCTTGTTTTAGAAAAAGTAGAGCAAAATAATTATTGGTTTAGAACCGATAACGTGATTTTTATTCAGTCTTATTTTCTTGTTAAAGATCGTAAAGAATATTGTACGATTTTACTTAAAAAAATGGATATAAAACCGTTCTCACGTTACTTAAAACTAAATTATTTAACAAACCAGCTGAATAATAAGGGTAGTAATTAAGCAGATAATTACCGACCAAATGAGAATCGTTAAATTGTCATGAGAATAAAGATAAAGAACGGCGCGGATGCAGAGTAATATAAAAGCACTATCTAACGGATTATTTTTACTAAAATTAATTAGCTTCATGAATACGCTAATAATTACGTTATCCGGCTCTGTCGTAGCCGCAAATACGGAGGCGTTCGGTACAAAGGTTAAAGCAACGGCTATTACTAAATTAAGATAGTGGTTTTTTAATAAATTCATATTTGATTTTTAAAATTAAAAAAGAAGAAAATTATAACAAAAATATAGAAATAAACAAATATGCAAAACAACATGAAGTAAAGAAAATGAACGATAACATAAAAGATTCTACCTCCCGCGAGGCGTCTTGCAGGATTGTCGGGGGAGGCGGGATGAATCATAGGAAAATCATCATCGTGCTAATTATGATTATTTTAGCACCTATGTCAAGTTACGCTAGTACTTGCCAGGGTAAATTCGTTAATCCTATAACGGATGTCTGTTGGTCATGCTTGCTACCGATTTCTATCGGCGGCTTTAATATCGGCAAAGGCAGCACTCCGAAAAAAAGAGATACTAAAAACCCGAGTTCTCCGCTTTGTTTATGTACCAAAGCTAACGTTCCCGTGCCGGGAATTTCTATCGGATTCTGGGAGCCGGTAAGACTTGTCGATATTACCAGAACGCCTTATTGTATGGTTAATTTAGGTGGATTGCAGTTAGCTAGCGGCCACTCGAATAAAGTCAGTAGTTATGCTAGAGGTTACGGCGATCATCATTCTCATCGCTCGTTTTACCACGTCCATTATTATATTTATCCTCTCATTTATTGGCTTGAGCTAATCACCGATTTTATCTGCTTAGAGCAATCAACCTTTGACGTGGCGTATATATCCGAGCTTGACGTTACTTGGAACGACGAAAAACTACAAACTCTACTTAATCCGGAAGTGTTTTTGTTCGGCAACGCACTAGCGCAAAGTGCGTGCGTAATAGATTGTGCCGCATCTACCGTACATCTACCGAGAGACGAGATGTTTTGGTGCGGGGGCTGCTGGGGTAATATTTACCCGTTCTCGGGA
>NZ_CP112955.1 GCF_034366785.1 Candidatus Trichorickettsia mobilis | reverse complement strand
TTAGCTTGGGCAAATTTATGACGACAAGGATCTTGGAGTTTGTTAGGCATACTCACCTTAAAAAAGAGTCATTTTAACTCTTGTACCTCACTATTTCTACAGCTTTTTTTGTTTATTCAAAAACTCGATTTACCTCAAAATCCGATTCATGCAACAAAGCCTCCAACCTATACCATAAGCCATAAGAGCAATGTATATTACATTATACAGTTAGCTAAGCTTTAGCAAAAGTTAAAAAGCGCTGCGCTAACAAAATATAAGCAACCTTTTAAGCTTACTAAGCAACCACCAGGTTTATTATTCCTTAATAAAACAAACGAGGTATCCACATAAATTTAACAAGGGTAAATATTATGAATAGAATGCACGTATTGGGACTATCAGAGAAATGTACCGCTAAACTTAACGGATGGCTTTTAATAATCCTAATGTCTTTGCTTTCAGCTAATATGCATTTACAGTATCCTTGTTTACTCGCAATTAAAGAAACCTTAGGGGCCACCGATTTTATTATGCAAGCTTCATTAATACTAAGCCCAGGGCTTGCTATATTTTCTAATATTTTCGTCGGTTGTTATAGCACTAAATATAAAGCGAAATCACTACTGATTAGTTGTACGCTTTCCTTTATAATGGGCACGTTAACGTGCGGTCTCGCTGAGAATCAGCTAGCCTTTTTTGTAGGTAGGTCCTTACAAGTTCTAGGAGACTCAGGAATTTCTATAATTGGCTTTGCTTTGCTAGCAGCCCTTTTATCCCCTAAAGTATTAGCTTATTACTTAGGGTATAGTTCTATCCTTACTGCAGCCACTACTATCTTTTCACCTTTATTAGGAGCAGCGCTTCTATTGCGTTGGGGCTGGAGGACTCCATTCCTTTTTCTCACTATTATATGCTTACCTTTATATGCTTACCTTTATTTGTCTTACTGTTAATTCACCTTCCTGATACACAGAAAAAAAGGCAGATTGAAGGAGGTAATCCCCAGGAATTTTTCCAAAATCTTAGATCGTTGATTAGATCTCCCATCTTCTGCTTATATATTAGTATTCCTGCTCTATATTCCACTATATCTACTTTATTCGATTTCTTTAGCCCTTTCATTTTTATGGAGATTTATAACATTTCTCCTTCAGTTTTTTCTTTTATAAAAAGCACTCTTACTATTAGTTGGCTCCATAGGATTTCTTGCATATATAGCAATATTAAGGCTTAAAGGTATTAACTGCTGTCTATACCTACTAAACCTTTTGCTAATAGGATTACTCAACCACTCGTAATAACTGCTTTTCGCTACCTCGAGCATCTCACACATTAACCTTACACCACATTTATCTCCATTATTTTTAATAAAAGCGTATTTTACTTCTCTAGACTTGCAAAATACGCTGTAGCCTTTTTTAGGATTTCTCTCTCCTGTTCTACTCGCTTTAGCTCTCGGCGTAAACGTTGATTTTCAATCAATAATTCTTGATAATGATGCGACGCTCCAGTAGGCGTTTTTATCTCTGTAACCGGCATAATAGCTGTTCTTACCCAATAATTTAGAGTTTTATACTTTATGCCAAGTTCTCCGGCAATTTGTTTTACCGGTTTATCCGCAGACTGCACTAACTTTACCGCCTCTCTTTTAAATTCATCCGTATATTTTATTCCTTTAGGCATCTTTTTTCTTATTCCTTTTTTTCAGATGCACTGTCCGGAAAACTAATACAAGATCACTATCATACCTCCATCCTTTAAACAACTTGATGGCACCGGTTAATTAATAAAAATAACGCTAGTAGCCTTAGCAAAATGCTGCTATATATTAACGATTATTAACTAAAAATTGGAAAAAGAAACATGAAGAACCTAGGAAACGATATAAACAATAGCGACAATATAGTTATAATAAGAGGAAATGCTGTTGGAGGTAGGGTCATGGGTATGGCTGAAGCTGCTAATAGTGGTTGCCTAAAAATGCCATCATTCACTCCTTTCAACATAGAGTTCGTACCTTTCAACATAGAGTTCCTAGAAATATCACCAACAATTACTGTCAACATTGACCCAGCAGCTCTACTAGAAATATCACCAATAACTACTGTCAGCATTGATATAGCAGCTATGGGAGTTGAGCTTCCGTTATTATCATTTAAGCCACCAAGTTACGATCTACCAGAATGTAAATTAATAAAAATTACAGAACAATACATACCAGAAGAATCTTGGCTTAAACCTTTAGCAAGCAAGTTATATCCGATAGACAAAAAAATAGCACAAGAGCTTTTTACTGCGTTAAATAATTCTACGCATATAGAAAAATTGGTGATAAGTTATGTTAATGAATTTCTTGAATTAGAGGACAAATTAACCATACAAGTTTCAGTTCCTCAAGAAAAACAATCACTATACGGATATTATGTTCCCCAAAGTAATTCTATAACGGCTTTTTTTCAAGAAAATATCACTGACCTGAAAGAAACGCTTATACACGAATTAGTGCATTATCTTATCCAAAAAGCTTTTAGTAAAAGCATTCCAGATACTAATGGCTTTATGAACATAATAAAGGGTGCTACGTCTTATGTGAGCTCATACATTACTGAAACTAAGCTAGGGGAAATTCAAAAGGAATTCTTTGAGCCATTACAAGATATGACAAAGGAAAATATGCCAGTACCTGAAAATCTATTAAAAGGTATAAAGAGTAAATTTAATACATCTCTTTTGGAACTCGTTCATGATAAGAAAGAGGATTCGAGTACCGAGTTGACATCCGGATCATATGGAACCAAATATGAATTTAGTGTGGATGATCTGAATAACCTTATCGAACTTTCTAATTCTTGTGGCGGTAGTTATTCGACTTTCGGTCACGTTTTAGCAGAAATGCTGCCAAGAGTGGTTACTTTAATTAGTAGATTTCAAGCAAAAAATAGCGATGATGTAATGCCTGAATTCTTAGCACTAGGATTAGATTTTTTAAATAGTGGTTTTAATAATGAGATGTATAGGGCGTTAGAGGATATGAATGGTAATTATTGTAGAGAAGTGGTTGGAAGAATATTAGAAAATATTTATGACAATGTAGTTTAAATCTCAGCTATTATTATCAATCTGTGGAACTCATTCGGTCAGTGTAATTCTGTGAGAATAGGATAGTTCCGTCTAAACTTTGAAAACCTATACCCTTCCGAACAAAGCCCATTCAATAGGTCGAAATCACTTGTTAGCAAAAATATCTTGGGTTTTATAATTAAAAATAATAAATAACAAGCTTTCTTTATAAGACATAGGATAAGAATTAGGTTCTGATACCCTCTTAACCCCAACTGTGGATTAGATGAAGGTAAGAAGGTGGTGTTTACAAGGGGTTAGAGATACTCTATACAAGTTTTAGCATTATCCCATGAAGAAAGATATAACCGCGCTATTTTGTTTTGTCGATGATTTTGTAAAATGTTTTTATTGCTAAAATTTGTATAGAGTATCTCTAACCCCTTGTAAACACCACCTTCTTACCTTCATCTAATCCACAGTTGGGGTTAAAAGGTTAATATAATGTTTCTTCCCGTTATTATTGCTTAAATAGGAGGCAAAATGAAAACACAATTTATTTTTAATACGAATATTCTGGAAAATAAAAGTAAAAGTGAAGCTCTAGATTACCTTACCAAACTTGGAGATAATCTGTTTACTGCTGATCATTTAGGTAAAACTATTCTCATGTATGCGTGTGAATATAGCAAGGAACAAGAGGTAATTAATTATATTTTGATGCAATATGAAAAGGCTGAAAAAGGTGATTTAATCACTAAAAAATGCATATTTGGACATAACGCTTTTACTTATGTATGCTCACGTAGGGAGAGTGATCAAGCAATATTAAAGTTACTTTCTCCATACTTTCTTAATGTGAATAATAATGAAAGTAATATTAATGGATTTTTATGGGCTTCAATTTTTGTAGGTAACCTTGAAGGATTAAAATTTATTTTAGACACTACTGTGCCTGAAAATAATTATACTAGCACATCAGTACTTGAATTAGGTATAGAAAGCGGTAACATCGATATCTTAAAAGTAATATTAACTAGTAGAACCTGGGAAAGAAATCAGATAAATGAAGCAGCAAAAAAATTGACTGCAGCCGGGAGCCTTAATTTTTACCAAGAAGAACCAAAAGGAATAGCGAACTTTGTATTACAAGTAATTGAGTTGCTTAATATAAGCCCACATGTATTGGATCAAGAGATTCAAGATAAAATTGGTACTAATTCTATAAAAGAATTAGAGTCCTTAGTTTCTTATACTCAAAACCTTACCTATATTGTAATGGAAGAAATTTTTCAGAGGAAAGTCATTGAATCAGTGCAGAGTATAACTACAGTTGCTAAATTGTTCGGAGATTTTGTACTTGGTTCAGAAGACAAAGAAAAGATAGATAGCTTTTGCTTCAAATTTAAAGATTATTCACTAGAAACATATAATCACCTCAAACTATTATTTGAGGATTTTATTATACCGGACTATATACATCAAGATGATGAAGTCTATATATCTGGAGACGACACCTCCGTATCTAGTGATTATATAACGTAGTAAAAACCCCTGTTGCAAATTCTGGTTTTGTAGATAATTTCAAGAAAACTAGGTGTAGAAGTCAAGATTTGACCTTACATACACTATTGATCTTGTATTAGTTTTCTGGACAGTGCATCTGAAAAAAAGAAGTAAGAAAAAAGATGCCTAAAGGAATAAAACAGGCTTTGTTGCATGAATCAGAATTTGGACGTGTTGTTTAATTTTGTTAAAAATCAGGCAATTTTTTTGGTAGCCGGCATGCCGAGTTTTGTCATGACAT
>NZ_CP112954.1 GCF_034366785.1 Candidatus Trichorickettsia mobilis | reverse complement strand
TAAGAAACGAACGAAGCTTACGCTAGGCTTCAAGAGCTTCCGTTCAGCAAAAATTACTATTACCGGTATAGAAAACATTCGTATAATTCAAAAAGGACAAATAATCAAATCTAACAACAATCTTTCTGCTTTCGAAAATTTTAAAATGTTAATGGATGCATAACGTCTAAAATCTTACTTTTGTCGATTAAGGCAGAAGATGCTTTACAAATGCGACAGAACCTTTCGACAAGGGTAGGGCGTTTTGTGTCTTTACCAGAACATTTATCAGTAAAGATTTTATCTAATTCAAAATTTTCTAACTGTCGTCCGTGATTTTGTTTAAAAGTACTAACTCTGACATAACCGATAGTTTTGCCTATCATAAGCTTGTAGTTGGAGGAATAAGGTTAGCATCAAGTATTTTTAAATATCCTGATTTACCATATTCCGTGATATTTTGATCAACTGTTAAAAGGTAAAAATTGTTTAGTCTTACCGAGGCTATAATTAAACGATCTGCTGGATCTTTATGTTGATAGTTTGGTAAGTTACAGCTCTCAAGCAATACAGGCACAGATAAATCAATAATATTTAAGCCTGGAAGAGATAATAACTTGTCAACCCATTCTGTTAATGTAACAGAGAATATGATTTTGCCTTTACTTACAAGCAAGGCAATTTCCCAGATTGATATAGCCGAAATATATAAATTATCTTTCTTGCGAAAATTCTCGATTGACTCTATTTGGATAGTTGTTAAATGGATCCCTTCTGCATACCAAACTAATATATGAGTATCCAGTACTAATTTTTCATTTTGCGCTGGAATATTAATCATTATTTGCTTCCCAATCTGTTGCTGAAGAATAATTTACTATATCGCCATTAATTTTTGCAGTACCTTTCATAAATCCAAAATAACTCTTAGCTTTATCCAATACAACAGTTTCTAGTGGTATTACCATAGCTATAGGTACTTTTCTTTTTGTAATAACAAAAGAACTATGTTTGTTTTTAACTTCATCTACTAGATTTAAAAAATGTTTTTTAAATTCACTAGCAGATATTTGAATATTATCATTCTTCATATCTACCTTATGACTTATTTATATATTAAATGATAGCATACAAAGGTATATACGCAAAGATATTATTTATTATCAGGTTTATTCTTAAAAGGTTATATATTATGACCTATATTTATACATAGAGTTTTAATAGTCATACATTATACTATATAGTCATATTGTAATATTTCGTGTAGAAATACGTCAAGTTAGACTTTGAAGAGATAGCTAAATTAATGTCAAGTTAATATAATATTGACTTTAAATTGACAATTTATGAGGGTAGGTTTGACATCAAGATAGGGTACACCCTATTTGCTCATGCAACTACGGGGATGTATTGGGCGTTGTTAGAGAAAGAAGTAAAATTAGCCTTACTACTATTTGCAACAAGGCCAACCGAAAAGGCTGATTAAACCTACTTTAGGATTCAAGTCAATGAAGTTTATGCTACCATAAAAGGATTTGAGATAATGCGTATTTTTAAAAAAGGCAGGTTTGATCTCTGGAAATATGGTCAAGGAATTCAAGGAGAAATTCGTATTATAACTGATAATCTATTGGGTTATTAAAACCCCAAATAACTACTATAATTCCTAACTCCTAAATACTTGCAACAACTCCATACAAGATCCAGTGAGAAAATATACTGATAGATAGGATGCTGGAGGTAAGCGAGAAATTCACCATACAAATTATAGACTAAAACAAACAAAGTGACAACTACAAAAGTAAAAAGGGAACGAGTTGCTAGAAAAATGGCTCTACCGTCACTAGAGACCAACTTATAGGTGCTATGTCATGATTACAGCCTAGTTATTGCTTGATTAAAGGGCTAGCTAATGATTTTATAACTATAAACTGTAATCAATTAGAGCAGAGTATATGCCTGGTGAATTGAAAAACCATTCTAAGCTTGGAATAAAAGGGGTTTTAAAATTATTTATTAGAATTATTAGTAGTATCACTTTATTTATTGCATCTTTTTTAGTACTTTGGTTACATGAAGAGGAAGCTATAGAGTCAATCCAAAGAATTGATGCAGGACGTAAGTTAATTACTTCGATATCTGCAAGTACAGTAGATCCAAGTAATAATGGGGCTCTCGTGCATATTTCTGGTGCGGCTATTAGTAATGAGGTACTTAAAGATGAATTATTCGGCATCAATGAGCAAGCGCTCAGATTAAAACGTATAGTAGAAATGTACCAATGGGAAAAAACAAAAGTAAGGTATAACACATATTATAATCAAATATGGTCAGAGACCCTTATAGATTCTGATAAGTTTGGTATTTACGATAAACTTGAATATAAAAATCCGACTACTATGCCTTATCAAAGTCATATATTTTCTGCTTCAAAAGTTAATGTCGGTGCATTTATGCTAGATAAAAACCTAATTGATCAGATGGATGAATTTAGTGAATATCCTGTTTCTCAACGAACATATGATCTAATTGATGATAAGTTAAAACAATCACTAAAAATCAACGATACAGAGTATTTTATAGGCAATGTGCTCAATCCACAAATTGGTGATTTACGAATCAAATATGGCATAATTAGACCGTTAGTATCAGTTAGTGTGATTGGCAAACAAAATAATAATATTATAGAAGCATTTCATACTAAAAATGGCGAAATTGCGTTAATAGTAGGGCAAAACGAGGATGCAGAAATGATGTTCAGCACTGCAGAAAATACGTATATGTATTCCTCCACCATGTGGTTATGGCGTATGTTAGCAATGGTTATGTTGTGGATAGGTTGTGGTACGACACTACATCCGTCACTTAAAAAAATTACTGATGCAGGAGTAGTGGACATTGTAAGTATGATTGTTGCATTGATAGCTAGTTTTATCATAATAGCATTGTTCTGGCTACCACATAGATCACTATTTACTGCAACTTTACTAATATTAAGTGGTTGCTGTACATTTGCCGGGCTGCATATTATTAAGCAAAATGAGATAGGAGTGGCTTTTACTGAATTTATTCGTGGCTTAATGAAGATACTATTGTATGGGGTATTTGTATATCTTATATTATATATATACTTCTCGTAACAACTCATTGTGAGTTTTAGAACTTGATAATAATGACGGATAAAAGCTTGAGTTTAAGGGCTTAACAAGTATAGTTTTTAGCGGTTCTGGTGCATCTATTATTGCAAAGTATGTTTTTACGCAAAACTAAGATTTTGGCCGTTATGCAACCATTAATGCTTTAAAGTTTTGATAAGTAGAAAGATTGTTATTAGATCCAATTAATTGTCCTTTTTGAATTATACGAATATTCTCAATACCAGAAATAGTAATTTTAGCTGAACGAAAACTCTTAAAGCCAAGCATCGGCTTCGTTCGTTTTTTAATAAATCTATGATCCTGCTCAACAATATTGTTGAGATATTTGACTTGACGCAGCTCAATTTGCATATCTTTGACAAGCTCTTTGTTTGCAGCTTTGAGAGCAGAGATATTACTGCCACTTTTATCGATAGTTACCTTTTCTGGATGACCGTTATATTTAAAAGCCTTACGGAAGAACGCTTTAGCGGCTACGGCTTTCCTCAGTAAAAACTCTATGGTGTTACCGAATGAATCAACTGCTCTATATAAATAGACCCAGCTACCATTTTTAATATAAGTTTCATCCATCCTCCCGCTATTAGCTACAGGCTTTTTACGTTTTCTTACCGCCATATCTATCAGTGGCACAAACTTTATTACCCATCTTTGCAGAGTAATATGATCTATTTTAGCGCCTCTAATGCTAGCCATTTCTTCTAAATCATGATGACTTAGAGAAAATCTACATTTCACCCCAGTTCTGGATAAGGATTGCATAAATAGAATGGAATACAACATTGCTTATGAAGCGCAGTTAGATAAGAAATATATTGGTCACCAGGGCATATTAAAAATTAGAGTAAACTTTTGACACATAGTATAAGAGGACAAGTGGAAAACCTATAGGGAAACTTAATTTTTGCTTATATGTAAGAAGAATTATATAATTTTAGTATTTCCATAGCTTGATACAAACTATGCAAATACTATTGCAAATAGATGTAAGCTGGATGTAAGCAACATTTCTCTCGGTAGTCTATTATAAGTCATGGAATGCCTTATAATAGACCGATTCTTGCTGGTCTTTGCTAAGTATACTTATAATAACTATTTTTTATCAAATTTTTTGGTAATGTAGTTGTCAGTAGACAGAAAAATATAAAGAAGCTTTAAAAAGTATAAAAGCAAAGCTGATTTGTAGAACTTTTGCTTTAAATTTTTTGTTTTGATGTAATTCACCATCCAAAAATTATTGCAGTAATAACTTGATCCTATTTATCTCATCAACGCTCTTTCCTGTAGTCATCGAAATTAATTGGAGACCGATATTTTGTTCAAGCATTTTGATTATCAAATTTAATAGAGCATTCTCTACATTGCAGGAAATTTTAGAATTATTCACGACTTCAGCTTATCAATTTCAGTTATTGGTAAACCGGTAAATTCCATGATTTCTTCTACAGTTTTTCCTTTGATAAACATTAGCTTTATTAGTTCGGCCTTACCTCTAGCTTCGCCTTCTTCTATGTATTTTTGAGCTATACTGCGCATAATATCCTCTCCGTGTGCTTCCGACAAATGATGCGTTATCAATTGCCCTAATTCTTGTTGCTTATCTTCGGACACTTTTGTGTCAGTATACCAAAGAAAGTGTTTTATGTAAATGTAGCCTTTATCTTTATCAATAAGAATAGCTTCATTAAATTCTTGCAGAAATCGCTCCCATAAT
>NZ_CP112953.1 GCF_034366785.1 Candidatus Trichorickettsia mobilis | reverse complement strand
ATATACTACAGCTATATTATCCGGTGTTTTTGCTACTTGCTCCTCAATTAATTCATGTATACATCTTACTGGATATACTACTTCAGTTGAATTCCATTCAAATAATAATTTTTTTACTTCTTCTGGTATTAACAAAGAGTATAGATTTATATTTTGATAAGGGTTTTTTAAAATATCATGAATAAGTTTTCCAAAGTGTTCTGCTAAATTTTTTATAGTGTCATGATGAAAAAGGTCGGTAGAATAATTAATTGCTATTCCTATACCGTCAGGACTTTCATAAGTTCCAAATGATAAATCGAATTTGGCTACTGCATAAGAAGAATAAAGAGTGTTAGTTTTGACTTGATCTAAGGATAAAGTCTTTCCTTCGTCTATTCCTTCAAAAGTAAACCATACTTGAAAAATAGGATTACGATTAGTTACTCTATCAATATTTAGAGAATCAACTATTTGCTCAAAAGCAATATCTTGATTTTGATCTGCTTGTAAGATTTTTTCCTTAATTTTATTTAAAATATCTATAAAATTTATATCGTTATTAAAATCAAAGCTTGTTCTCAAAACTAAAGTATTAATAAAAAATCCTACTACTCTTTCAATCTCTGAATACTGGCGACCAGCAGAAGGAGTTCCAACTACAATATCTTTTTGCCCTGTATATTTGTATAACAGTATTTTGAAAGCAGCAAGTAAGATCATAAATAACGATACTTCCTGTTGTCCAGCTAAAATTTTAAGCTTATTTTTAACTTCATTAGAAAGGTGATAATGATAATTACATCCTTTATACGTTAACTCTCTCGGTCTTATTTTATCTGTTGCTAATTCTAAAAATCCTGGAATATCAGACAATTGCTGTTTCCAATAATCTAATTGTTTTTTTAATACTTCTCCTTGAAGATAAGATCTTTGCCAAATACTAAAATCAGTATATTGAATAGGTAATGCTTTCATTAATACTTGTTTTCCTAATCTATAAGCATTATAGCAAAGAGAAATTTCTTCAAAGATAATAGTCGTTGACCAACCATCTCCAATAATATGATGCATAGTCAATAAAAATACGTACTTCTCAGGCGCAAGGATTATAAGCTTTACTCTAATTAGTGGTCCTTCTGTTAAATTAAAGACAAAGCTTGCTTCACTTTCCACTAAATTATCTACCTTAGCTTGTTGTTCTGCTTCTTTTAAATGACTCAGATCTATAGTATTATTAGCAATATTGATATATAAGTTAGGAAGAATTACTTGATATGGTTTTCCATAATTGTTAGGAAAAATTGTTCTTAAAGATTCATGCCTTTCCAACAAAAAATTTAAAGACTGCTCAAAAGCATTGATATCTAAGGATCCTGATAAACTTAAAGCGATTGGAATATTATAAATTGCACTACCAGATAACATCTGATCAAGAAACCAAAGACGTTGTTGCGCAAAAGATAAGGGGATAAATCTCTCTTTTTCTTGAGGCTGAATAGACAGCTCTATTGTATTAGTTTGGCTTGTCGTTACTAAATTAGCTAAATCAATTAGTTTAGGATATTCAAAAATAGATTTTAAGGCAATATCAATATTATGTCGACGTTTAATTCGAGAAATTATTTGTGTGGCTAGTAAAGAATGCCCACCTAGCTTGAAAAAGGAATCATAAATACCTACTTTATCAAGTTTTAGTATTTCCATCCAAATCTCACATAATTCAACTTCTACACTATTTCTTGGTGCAACATAAGTTTCTGTAACTAAACTCAAATTAACAACTGGTAAAGATTTTTTATCTATTTTTCCATTTTTTGTTACTGGAATTCTATCTAAATAGACAAAAAATGTAGGCACCATATATTGTGGTAAAGATATATTTAAATCAGATTTTAAATTTTCACTGAAATTTGGCTCTACAATTAAAATATTAAACTTTTTACCTGAATTATCAGTGAAAGATTCTACTACATCTTGTGAATTTTCTCTTAATACAACATATGCTACTAACACATCTCCTTTTAACAGCACGATACTTTGTTTAACAGCAAGATGTTTATTTAAAACATTTTCTATCTCACCAAGCTCTATTCTAAAACCTCTCATTTTGACTTGATCATCGATTCTTCCTAAATATTCTATATTCCCATTATGCAAATAACGCCCTATATCACCTGTTTTATAAAGACGCAAGTATCGATTATTAGTATCATCAATGACAAAAGGATTAGCAATAAAAACCTCAGAAGTTTTTTCTGGCTCATTTAAATATCCTATTCCTACACCATAACCACTAACATAAATCTCTCCATAAACTCCTATAGGTAAATAATTCATAGCTTTATCAAGAACATAAATTTTTGTATTCATGATTGGTTTTCCTATAGGAACATTATGCAACCTATTTATCGCAGCTAAATCTATTTTGTACAGAGTAACATCATCTGAACATTCTGCGGGACCATAAGCATTAATTAAAGAAATATTAGAATTATAGTTAATCCATTTTTCTGATAATTCTTTTGAGATTATCTCTCCGGTAGCAAGAATAAACCGTAGTTTTAAGAGATCATTAGGTAATACCATTAAATGATCTACTATCATTCTTAGCATTGATGGAACAACTTGTAAAATAGTGGCGCCTTTACTTCTTTGAATTAATCTTACTGGATCCATAGCATCTTCATCACTGACAATAACAACTTTTCCTCCTACTAAAAGTACTGTGAGTAATTGCCAAACAGAAATATCAAAACTTTGAGAAGCATTTTGAATCATAACGTCTTTTTCTGTTATGTCCAAGTTTTCTATCATTGCATATACATGGTTAATAAAACCTTTCTGATCAATCATCACTCCTTTAGGTGTTCCCGTAGATCCAGATGTATAAATTACATAAGTAAGGCTATGTGGAATAAATGTAAACTGTGGTTTAACATCACATTCTTTCATTATTAAATCTTCAAATAAAAGAAATTTAGACGAGAGAGGTAAACTAGATTTTAAAGTATCTAAACATAATTTATTTTTGATAGAACCATGATATAATACATAAGAAGATAAACTTTGATTTATAATCATGCTTATTCTTTGAATTGGATTTTTAGGATCTATAGATAAGAATGCAGCTCCTGATCTAAGTATAGCAAGTATAGATATTAGGTATTCTATATTTCTTTCTTGTAAAACAACTATAATCTGTTCAGGAGCAATACCTTTGTTAGCTAAATTATTAGATAATCGATTAACTTGATCATTTAATTCCTTATAAGTTAATGCACTACCATTAAAAGTTACCGCAATATTATTTGGTGTTCTTTTAACTTGTTCTTCAAACAGTTGACTAAAACATGTGTTTTCTAAATAAAGAGTATCAGTATTATTCCATTTGTTTATTAATTCTAACTCACTGTTTGTTAAAAATGATAATTTTTCTATTGGTCGATTAACTTCTTGTAAAATTTTGGTTATTAAATTATTAAAATGCTCAGCCATATAAATAATTGTAATATCTTCAAATAAATCTTCTAAGTACTCAATTGATAGATAAAGACCATCATGAGTATCTAAAACGTTAAAACTTAGATCAAATTTTGCAATTGGGTAAGTAGAATAAAAAGGTTCAAACTTTAAACCATCAAGTGATAAAAAATCTTTTTCAGTTGTATTCTCAAAAGAAAACATAACTTGAAATACTGGATTAATATTAATATCTCTAGGAATATTTAAACTATCAACTAGTCTTTCAAAAGGTATATCCTGATTTTGATAAGCTTGGAATATCGTATCTTTAACTTTATTAATAATGTCGATAAAAGTATCATTTTCTTGAAAAATTGTTCTTAAAACAAGAGTATTAACAAAAAATCCCACTACTCCTTCAATTTCTTGACGTCCACGACCTGATGTAGGAAAACCAACTATAATATCATTTTGCTCTGTATA
Source organism: Candidatus Trichorickettsia mobilis (assembly GCF_034366785.1). Classification (NCBI taxonomy): domain Bacteria; kingdom Pseudomonadati; phylum Pseudomonadota; class Alphaproteobacteria; order Rickettsiales; family Rickettsiaceae; genus Candidatus Trichorickettsia; species Candidatus Trichorickettsia mobilis. The sequence continues at coordinate 1,143 of NZ_CP112953.1, read as the reverse complement.
TTTGTGTAAAAGTATTTTAAAAGTACTGAGCAATACCATAAATAAAGATACTTGATGCAATTCTGCTAAATTTCTTAACTGGTCTCTAGTATCATTCGAAATATTATAGCGATAATTCTTTCCTTTATAATTTAATTCCTTTGGTCTGATTTTATCTGTTGGTAAATTTAAGTTTACCGGAATATCAGCTAATTGCTGCTTCCAATAATCTAACTGACGTTCTAATACTTCTCCCGTGACATAAGACCTTTGCCAAATACTAAAATCAGCATACTGAACAGATAATTTAGGTAACAATATTTCTTTTCTTAATAAATAAGAATTATATAAAATAGACAATTCTTTAAATATTATAGCAGTTGACCAACCATCTAAAATTATATGATGTACAGTCATTAGGAATATATGCACATCAGTTGACAAAATTAATAATTTACTCCTGACCAAGGGACCACTAGTTAAATTAAAAACATAATTAGCTTCTATTTCTGCAAAATTATTTGCCATAACTCGTTGCTTATCTTCTTCTAGCATACTTAAATCTATAGTATTATTTTTTATATCAAGAACAAGATCAGGCAAAATGATTTGATAAGCTTCTCCATCTTTAATAGGAAAAATAGTTCTTAACGATTCATGTCTTCTAATTAAGGCATTTAGTGCTTTTTCTAATGCTAAAACATCCAAAAATCCTCTAAATCTTAAGGCTATTGGTATATTATAAAGAGCTATATTAGGCAAAAGTTGATCTAGAAACCAAAGACGCTGTTGAGCAAAAGATAACGGTATAAAATAATCATCTTTTACTTGAGGTATAATTGCTGGTAAAGATAAAAACTGATTTTGACTTGACAGAATCAAACTTGCTAAATCCATTAGAATTGGATTCTCAAAAATGATTCTTAACGGAATATCAATATTATATATATAACTAATACGAGAAATAACCTGCATTGCAAAAAGTGAGTGCCCTCCTAATTTAAAGAAATTATCAGTGATACTGATTTTTTCTAATTTAAGCACTTGAGCCCAAATATCACACAGTTGTTTTTCTAACTCAGTTCTTGGCGCAATATAGCTGTCTTGATTTTGTACTTCTGGATCAGGTAGTGCTTTGTGATCTAGTTTTCCATTACTTGTTAA
>NZ_CP112952.1 GCF_034366785.1 Candidatus Trichorickettsia mobilis | reverse complement strand
AAGTTTGCTACTAATTTTCAAGAGGTGATTAGAAAAAGAGAACGTAAACCGACGGACAAATGGCATTTAGATGAGATGACGGTCAAAGTTAACGGTGAAATGTTTATACTTTGGCGACTGTTGATTCTGACGGTTACAAACTGGAAGTATTATTACAAAAGCGTCGTAATAAGAAAGCGGCTATACGCTTCTTAACGAAGCTACTTGGGAATTATCAAGCGCCAAGAGTCATTATTACAGATAAGCTAAAGAGCTATCAAAAACCAATACTCTATATGTGCCCTAAGACAGATCATCGTTCTCATAAAGGATTAAATAATCGAGCCGAAAATGCCCATCAACCTACTCGTCGAAAAGAAAAAGTACTCATTAAATTCAAATCTCCGCATGGGGTTCAAAGAACATTATCATTGATGGGTAAGGTGAGAATATATTTGCTATTGATGTCGGACGATATACAAAAAATGCTCAAGAACAGCGAGCTGCTTTTTCTGTTGCTAAATCAATCTGAGATGAGGCTACCACAAGGCTTCTTGCTGTCTGAAATCTATGGATATAGGACTTTTTAAAGTCTCGTGTATTTAACTTGACGGTGCCTTAAATACCCCTTATCTCACTAATCAAAACTGCTTTTTCTATCGATTGATTTGCTATGCTTGCTTTTGTCATATAACTTTATATTTTTAAGCAATTTTTATCTTATCGATAATTCAGTGGAGCTATTAATTAAAGTTACTTTTACCAATTGCAAAATATAAATTATTATGCCAAATTATCCACTTGCTACTTCTCGTATTTTTGAAAATAGTTTTTTAGCAGAAGAACTGAAATTTAATGAAAATTCCAATAAGGCATTTGTCTATACTATAAATTTAACTAATTGCAACGATCTTATATTACCTCATACTATACATAAATTTTGGCAGTGCCTTTCAACTGATGAAAAAAGTCGAGCTACTAAATACTACACTAAACAGTTAAGTGATCAATATATTATTTCTCATGGAATTTTGCGATATATTTTAAGCTATTATACTAGTCAGTTTCCACAAAATATTGAATTTACTTATAATGAATATGGAAAACCTTTTTTAAAAAATAATAGCCATAATATTCAATTTAATATGTCTCATTCACATGGCGTGATAGCTTATATTATCACTTTAAATTACCAAGTTGGTATTGATATAGAATTGCATGATGATAGCTTAAATATACAAGAACTAATTGATTTAATATTTACTCAAGCAGAATATAAATTTTTTACTACTCTTAAAGATAAGGAAAAGCTTAAATTCTTCTATAATCTATGGACTAAGAAAGAATCATTGATTAAAGCAAACGGCAGAGGACTGTCTTATCCAATTAATACCATAGAAGCTATGATATTAACTTTTGATAGAAAGATATTTCTTGCAAGTAAAGAAAATAACTATGACCAAGCATGGTATTATTTCCCATTAGAAGTACCCAAAAATTACTCTGGAGCAATTGCCATAGAACATAAAATAAATAAAATAATTTATTTAGAAATGAATAACCAAAGAAATACCTTTGACAATATAAGGTTAAAATACTTCCATTAATTTCTTAATAGAAAATTGTTGAATTTTTGAATGAAGAATTCTCAAAAATAAAAGTTCAAAATTTACAACACCAAACCAATAAAAAGCTAAAGTTGAAAACTATAGAGAAAAAAGTAAAAAGGTTGCTTAAAGATATTGAATTAATACTAAAAACTAATCCTTTAAATCATGATTTAAATTTAAAGATTATTGATCTTAAAACAGAGTGAACAAGTATAAGATTTTAACGCATTTAATATTACCTAGCATGATTAATATGGAGAGGATTATCAAGACTAACTGATCTCAGACTCGGATTTAAAACATTGTCATGAAAATAATTTGTGAGTAATTGAAAGAAGAACCATACGGTTACCTTGATTTAGCAAAACCAGCAAATATTTTATTCCTTTATCTTCGCTTATTGTGTATTCCTTGAAAAAACAATAAATCTTTGATGAATTTTAACTCTTCCATCTCACTTACTACTTCTCTTATCTACCAAATTGACGTATATATGGCATTTGAAGTTCCTATACTTTAAACTTAAAAAATATTAAACTCATGAGTTTCTTTAAACAAAAAAGCTTTGAATCAGTAAAGGAAGTCAGTGCTATTGGTGAGTTAAATAAGACTTTAGAAGCATTTGATTTAATATTATTTGGTCTTGGTGGTATTATTGGTAGCGGCGTATTTGCTCTAACAGGGCTTGTAGCTGCAAAATATTCTGGACCAGCCGTGACCATATCATACATCATCGCTGGCGTAACTTGCGTATTTGTAGCACTTGCTTATACTGAGCTTGCAACGATGCTAACAACATCAGGTAGTGTGTATACATATTCATATGTAGCATTTGGTGAGGTCTTTGCTTGGTTAATTGGTGGCATAATAATATTAGAATTATGTTTAGGTGCAGCAGCTGTTTCTGCCTGCTGGTCTGGCTATATACAATCAATATTCAAGGTAGCAGGATTTGCTATACCGGAAATATTTGGTAAAGTTCCTGCTGATGGCGGAATTATAAACTTACCAGCTCTATGTATCGTAGCATTTGTAGGTTTTATATTATATCTAGGAAATAAAGATAGTAAGAAAATAAATGCAATTTTAGTGTTTATAAAAATGGGGGCAATTTTTGTTTTTGTGTTATTTGCAGCCCCGCATTTCAATACAAAATATTGGGTAGAATTTATACCTTTTGGTTTTGATAATGTGGTGGTTGGTGCCTCTATATTATTTTTTGCTTTTACTGGTTTTGGAACTATAGCTACTGCTGCCGAAGAGTGTAAAGACCCAAAACGTGATTTAGTAATAGGTATAATAGGATCATTAGTGATAGCAAAGCAATATACGTATTGATAGGTGGCTTGGTTACAGGTATAATAAATTTTTCTGAGCTTAATAATCCACAACCTTTAGCACATGCGCTGGCAATCAATAATAGCAATATTGGATCAGCAATTGTGGCTACCGGTGCTGTTTGCGGTATGACAACGGTAATCATGATGAATATTTATGGTGTATCACGTATTTTCTACGTGATTGCTAGAGATGGGCTGCTACCAAAGGCTTTAGCTAGACTTCATCCTAGATATGATAGTCCGTATGTTACAATAATAATATTTTCTATAATCACTGCATTGCTTGGTGCATTATGTCCTTTTCAACTATTAGGCCAATTATCCAGTATGGGTGCATTGATTGATTATATCACTATAGTATCTATAGCAATGCTATTTCGATTAAAATTACCAAATGTTATAAGGTCATTTAAATGTCCAGCTATTTTTATAGTAGCACCGATTGCGTTTGTAGCTGCTGGGTATTTGCTATTGAAACAAGTTTTTGACAATGAGGGTAATATATTAATCACTGGTAAACTGGTTATATATTGGTTAAGTACCATATTTGTACTGTATATAATTAGATCTATTTTTATAAGATCCAGCTATTAAATCTGTAAGCATGTCAAGATGATTGTGATTTTATTTACTGAACCTTGGTAGCTTAAATATCTAAATCTACTAGTTATTTGGCATAAATTCTATATATAAAAATTCTGAAACTATTTGACAGTTTTAATATTTTGAATACACTATCTAAAACTACCATTGATTTAAGGTTTATTAGTAATGAAAAGTTCTTATTATGGTTACAAAGAAAGAGAAGTTGAAGAACTTATAATTAAAGAAACTATAACAGAGTCAGTCGTATATGTAGAAAGTATAGACATATTTACTTTAATTTATCAAGGTAATTTAATCTCGGTACGTAAAGCTATAAAAAATGGAGATATAAGCCTTTATCATAGAAATGATCAGGGTCAAACACCTCTACATTGGGCTGTTTTATATAATCAAATTGAAATAGCTAAAGAATTGGTAACTTTAGGAGCAAGTTTAGATGTTACTGATAATAAAGGTAACACAGTTAAAGATATTATAAATCTTTATCATCCAGAGATACAAAACTCACTTGCTATTATTTCATCACTAAAAGCAAGTAGTAAAGAAAATTTTGTTGAAAATGAACAAGATGAGAATCAAGATACAAGTTTACTTGGTGGCATTAAAGATAACTGTGAAATTTTTTGATAAAATTCGTGACGCCACTACAGTAAATCTAATTTACTCAATATAGAAAAGCTTTCTTATATTTTAGCTGATATTTATAAAATTCTATGACTAAAGCTTATATTCCAGAAAAAGATTTTAGTCTTTGTATAAAAAATGCAATAACTAAAGTTTAAATACTATTAAAAATCTGCGTAGCTATATCCTACCATTATTTATTAATTTTTTTAGGATGGTGGCAATTATGCAAATTGGATATGCTATTCTAAAGTGTTATCTATTAGAGCAAAATGTTAATATCAATATTGTTTTTATCTAATTTAAGTATTGTAGAAACTGTCTCAAAAATTCCAGCTCCATCGACAAGTCTACAAATGGAGTGTTAATATTTAATACGAGTTAAGTTGTTTTTTGATCACACAATAACTTTCATTATAAATATTGTACAAATAATAAAATTGTAGCTTGTACTTAGAGAAAATTCATTGCACACCCAAATTTTATATAAAATTCTGATAATTTCTAACATAGCTGCTTGACATTACAATTGTATTGTAGACATGTATAATACAACCTACAATAGAGAAGAGCATATGAAAAATAATGAAAATAGTATAAGAATAAAATTAAATAATACATGCATTATATATTTATGTAATTCAACGGTGAAAAACTAGTGGTGCGCTCTGTGCAAAGGTATAAATCACTAAGTGCTATTTTTTTGGGGAAGATTAATTAGTATTTTTACTATGTACGTCTCACAGTCTTAGAGCTTGTCTTGAAAGTATTAGGAATATAAGCTAAAATGCTTAAAACTCAACATATGAAGGAATGTACTCTACTGATATCACGGATAAAGAATGGTTAATCTTAGAACCTTTTGTAGCTCAAGGCAAAATAGGCCGTCCTCGCACCCATGATATAAGTTGTATAATTAATGC
>NZ_CP112951.1 GCF_034366785.1 Candidatus Trichorickettsia mobilis | reverse complement strand
AGTTGAACGTACTTTTGCTTGTTTTAATAATTTTAGACTAATGAGCAAGGGCTATGAGCATAATCCTAAAACCTCTGAACATATTATCTATATCAATATGATTACTATTATGCTTAGGAGATTAGCCGAATCTGCCGATCTTTAAAAATACTTTCAAGACAAGCTCTTAAAGCCTTCTATTTTCTAAGCATGGTGTTTCTGCTCGATTTCATAAATGGCAATAGAAAGAGCAAAGTATAGCAGAGATACCTGGCCGTCGCTCAGTTCGCTTATATCACGATTGTTACCGTTTTCTGATGGTTCAAGTTTAATGGATAGCGATCTCAGAAGCCCGTTCACTTTGCGTACGGCTACTTATAACTTTAGCTTTTGATAATGTTTTAACGCATCGTCATGTACTTTGCCCCAGATCGTTTCAAGTAAGTTTATAGTTACTTAAATTAATTTGGGAATATTTATTAACTAAAATATTGCAGGTAATTCGGTCAATTTCTATAGCTTCGATATTACTTGCCTGTTTTATTTTCAAGGGCATATGATCTAAAAATATACCAGTTCCTACGGCGGGTTCTAATATGTCCCCTTTTCTAAAACCCATACGTAGTAAAGCAGTCCAAATAAATTTTACCAATAGCTCGGGAGTGTAATAAGCACTACCTAAAGTTTTTTTAATAGAACTTATCTCGTCGTCGTTTAAATGCTTTTTTAACTCCCTATATATTGAAGGTGTAAAAATTGCATCCCTTAAACTTCCCCAACCCGTATAATTCTTCAGTGCATCCGGGCTGATCCTAGTCTTGTTATTATTTGTTAGAGCTTCTAATGCTTTTAAATTTTGCTTTACTCTCTCGGAAGACAAAACGCAATCTACATATTTTCTTAGTCGTTCGAACAATTCGTCCTCGCTGATTTCGTCTATTGCGGTTAATAGCTCTAATTCGCTTTTGCTAACAGGAAATAGACGACAAGCTAAGGCTATTTTCTTATCCAAGATTTTCGGTTCGTAGCATATTAGCTCGTCTATATTGTGTTTAATAAAAAAGTTCTGCATAAATTTGACTCATAATGAACGGTTAATTTGAAACAATAAGGATTTACTCCTTATGAATGCAGCTTGTGCATTCATCTTGAAGCAGCAAAAAGCGTAAGCTTTATGAAAACTCAAGTGCGCTTGATAAGCGACGAAGCGTACACTTGAATTTTCATAAAGGTGAAGCTATTAGGATTTGATCTTACTTTTGAATATTTATCCGGTTCTAGTAATTTTGATCTTGTTATGTTATGATAGCATGCCGATCAACGGTAAGTGCCGTTTGCGTCAAACATAAGTAAGCATGCGAAATGAATAAAGAACCTCAGAATACGATTAACAAATCACTATTGCTTAATTGGCTTTATCAAGCCGACAAAGACCTGCCTCTTGATGAGCTGGGACGATGGATCGCTGCAAAAACCGAAGGTAAATATGTTTTAATTAAAGCAGACAACGCAAAACCGTTAAGCTCTCTAGATGAAATTAAGCACAAGTAAATATGGAAGCTCATGATCTAAAAAAACTAGCCGCAATTTTAAGTGAATCCGATCAATATCGAGTCACTGAAAAATATAAAAAGCCGGAGTTTTATAATACGGACGATTCTAGTGATAAGTTAATAGGCGTGTTTCTAGATATTGAGGCTACAGGCTTGTCATGCAATAAGGATAAACTGATTGAGCTGGGTATGGTCAAATTTGAATATACTCAAGACGGTCGTATTTTTAGTCTGTTAGATGAATTTAGTTCTTATCAAGACCCGAATATGCCTATTCCGGAAGTAATTAGTAAGCTAACCGGTATTACCGACGACATGGTAAAAGGCCATCAAATAAATGAAAATGAAGTAGCGTCTTACTTAGAGGATGTAGATATAATCATTGCCCACAATGCTGGATTTGATCGAGTTTTCCTTGAGATGACTTTTCCTAATATTGCACTTAAAGCTTGGGGTTGTTCAATGTATGATATCGATTGGAAAATCGAGGGAATCTCAAGTCACAAACTGGAATACATTGCATATAAATATAATTTCTTCTTTAAGGGACACAGAGCAATTGTCGACTGTCTTGCGGGGATACATATTTTAGCCCAAGAATTACTGAACTCGCGGCAAGCCGTATTAAAACAATTACTCGTCAATGCTCTAGCCGTAAGATTTAAACTGTATGCAAATAATTCTCCCTATGAAAGTAAGGATTTATTAAAAGCACGTGGCTATAAATGGAGCATGAATCAAAATGATAAACACAGAGCTTGGTATATTGAACTGACGGAAGATAAAGTTGCAGAAGAAATCAATTACTTACGTTCAAATATTTACGGCGGGTCTTCTATTAATATACCGGTAGAGATATTTGATGCATATAGTAGGTTTTCGGGTAACGATAAGCAGTTACTTGACCCTTTAAAGCATCAAGAGAAGTTAGAATGGTTTCAAAGTCTTTGTTTAGGATAGATTTATAAAATCATTTGAAAAATGAATAGTGAGCTTATTGTGTCTTTAACAAACAAAAATTGTACACCTTGTCTTGGAGATGTTGAGTCTTTATCTATTGAAATAGCCAAGAAATTATTGTTGGAATTAAATAATTGTTGGATTATTGATAAATCAGGCAAATTATATAAAGAATATCATTTTCCCAATTTTATTAAAGCAATGGATTTTGCTAATAAAGTAGCCGACCTAGCAGAAACGGAAGGACACCACCCTGATTTAGCAATTTCATGGGGCAAATGTGTTGTTCAAATATGGACACATAAGATAAGCGGTCTTGTCGAGAATGATTTTATTTTAGCGGCAAAAATAGACAAGCTATGAATGAAAGTAAAGACAGAGTCTATACTACCTTGTGTGCATTATTTGCGGTACTGATAGTAATGGGCAATTTAATATACCAGAAATTTGTATTCTTACCTATTTTACCCTTCTATACTTTTGAATTATCGGTTGGAGCTATATTATACCCGCTTACGTTCATGCTTACGGATTTAATTGCTGAATTTTTCGGCAAAAATAGAGCTAACTTTTGCGTTAAGTTAGCCTTAGCTCTTAATATAACGGTAGCATTAATTATAGCATTTATGGATAAATTAAATGCAACAAGTTGGTCTAAAATTGATAATGATACTTTCCATAAGGTTTTTGGTTTGTACGGTGTTTCTTTTCTTGGCTCAATTATTGCCTGTTACATAGCTCAGCTTATAGATATCAGAATTTACTTATGGATACGCAAATTGACCGGAGACAAATATTTATGGCTTAGGAGTAACGGTAGTACCGCAATTTCTTTATTTGTAGATACAACCATCGTAATTAGTTTTTTAACTACTTTTGGTGTATTACCGGTAGATAAGCTATGGTTACTAATATTTAACAGCTATCTGTTTAAACTTTTCTTTTCAATATGCAGTATACCTCTGTTTTATGCTAGCGTTTCAGGTATAGGGGCTGTTATTAGGATTAGCACCGACTCCGCTAAAATACCCAAAAGTAATTAAGCTATATTCGCTGATTTTAGTTTCTGCAATTCTTACCATGAAGTTTTTATGGAAGTAATTCATATTATCTAGGTTAGTTATTTTGGCATTTTATGGTAATTTAGGTTATAATAGCAAATTGGGTAATGTTAGATAATAAAAATAAAAAAATACCATTATGAGTAACGACAAACCTCTAGTTTCGTTTGATTACGGCACGCCGATGCAGGCGAAATACAAGGGAAGTGAAAGTCTTTCTGACCTTAATTATCCATTTGGAGGTCTAGCAAGGATCGAGTTTATAGAGTGATTTATAGGCTTAAGTGATCTGTATGCAAAACAACGGGCTACAACAAAAGTGAACTCAAATTAGCTTCGTAAAAGAAATAATGCACTTGCCGACTGTATCGTAATCACGGGAAGGCTAGTAAAAGATAAGAATTAATGGATGTTTGAACTATCTTGTGGGTGCCGGAGTACAAGAGGTTGCACGTTGGGAATGTATTTCGTCGTAGGTCGGGAGATCTTGTATAAATTTTCTTGGCCTGAAAGAACGCTATGGTATAAAGTAACCCCGAAATCCATAGAGGTTATACAAGAAGTCCGCTGAGCCCCCATAGTATCGTTTGTATCGATATGGAAATATATTGAGAGAAAAGGGGCTCTACTTTAGTAACGTAATTTAAAAGAGTTGAGAATGTCCGATTGCGTAACAGCTAGGAACGGAACAAGTAAAGTTAGTCAACTCCAGAGAATTCTATATCTTAAATCCAAGCAGGAGGTAAACTACAGGTTTCATAGCTTATACGATAAAGTCTGGCGTACAGATGTGTTGCAAGAAGCTTGGAAGCAAGTTAAGGCTAACAAAGGTGCGGCAGGAAATGATGGAGTTACGATTGAACAAATTGTGACAACAGGATATGAAAAAGAAATGATTAATGAGTTGCAGCAAGCATTAAAAGATCAAAGCTACAAGTTTTCATCTATAAGACGAGTGGCAATACCGAAACCTAAAGGCGGAAGACGTCTACTAGGAATCGCGAATATAAAAGATCGAGTAGTGCAAACAGCAATGAAAATAGTGATTGAACCAATATTCGAAGCGGATTTTCATGACTGCTCTTATGGGCATAGGCCAAAACGCAATGCAAAATAAGCCTCTGTAGCAATTAGAGAAGATTTATATGATCGAGCCGCTACGGTAGTTGAGATAGATTTTGAATCATACTTTGATAGCATTCCTCACTGTAATCTACTAAAATTAATTAGTCAGAAAATAAGTGATGGAGCTATGTTAAGACTGATAAAGCAAAGCTTAAAAGTTGGCATAGATGAAGTGGGTAAAACGAAAGTAGGAGTACCGCAAGGTTCTCCTATATCGCCGTTATATAGTAATATTTACCTAAATCTTATAGATAAAATATGGCATAGAATGGAATACCCGTGGAAACTACATCGTTTTGCTAATGATGGTGTGCCACGAGTATAAAGGAGATTGCATTGAGTCATAAATGTAAGTTGAATTTGTGCGCAACTATATGAGAGATGGAAGTAGGTCTTCCGAAGCCGCTTTGCAGGAAGAGGATTCAAACCACTCTAAGCTGCGTTGGTTAAAAGCCAGGGTGGTGAGCGTTAGAGAAAAGGTATCTTACAAGGTATCAGGTAAGAGTCAAGGAGATGAAGAGATTAAACCACTGCTGAAGTGTCGAAAGCGTATAGACGAGATCAAAACCGAGGGGTAGTCGTTAACTCGGGATAAATTTGGCGGGAACCTGTTTACTGGCCAAGTGGTCTCCGGCATAGAGGTGGCGTGAACTTGATTCAGGCTTTTGTATGGAACGTGGGAACCTATGTACTGATGTTAAGGGAGCGATTCAAGTGGAAGCACCATTAGGATCTGAGTACCAAAGCAGAACATAGGGGCGGATTGACTCGTAGTAGTGAAGAAGCTAACGAAAGTTGGTGGAGCGAAGGAGTTGAATTATTCGTTTTATTGGTTAGTCAACTAATGAGAATTGGAAGGAACTAAATTGAATAAAACAAAACCATTTTGTATTTCCAAGAAAAGTGTAATGGCAGCTTGGGAAAGAGTTAAGGCTAACAAAGGTACTTATGGGATTGATGAAGAATCCATTGAAGATTTTGAATTAAACCTAAAAGATAACCTTTATAAGTTATGGAACCGAATGTCATCTGGTAAGTACTTTCCACCACCCGTAAGGGCAGTAGAAATACCAAAATCGGATGGCAGTAAACGTTTGTTAGGGATTCCAACTGTATCGGATCGAATTGCTCAGTCAGTGGTTAAAATCTACTTGGAGCCAATAGTAGAACCAAAGTTCCATGAAGATTCTTATGGATACCGTCTTGGGAAATCTGCATTAGATGCAGTAGGAGTAGCAAGGCAACGATGTTGGCGGCAAGATTGGTGTATTGATTTGGATATTAAAGGTTTCTTTGATAATCTAGATCATAAACTGATGATGAAAGCCATAAGATTCCATACTGATGAGAAGTGGATTCATCTTTATATTGAGAGGTGGCTTAAAGCTACACTACAGTTAGAGAGTGGAGAACTGATCGAAAGGGAGCTTGGCACCCCCCAAGGGGGAGTAGCGAGTCCATTGTTGGCAAATATTTTCATGCATCAGATGAAAAGACAATTTCCAGAAGTAAGATTTGAGCGCTTTGCCGATGATATTTTAGCGCATTGTAGTTCGCAAAAGCAGGCTGAGAGAGTGCTGGAAGGAATTAAGATCAGATTAAAAGAATGTGGTCTTGAATTACATCCAGAAAAGACGAAGGTAGTGTATTGCAAAGATGTAGATCGAAGAGGCTCATATAAGTGTGAGAGTTTTGACTTTCTTGGCTATACATTTCGACCTAGGTTATCCATGAATAAGCACGGGAAGGCTTTTGTTAACTTTACACCTGTAATTAGTAATCAAGCTGCAAACCGTATTAGAAAAGAGATACGGAGTTGGAAACTACATCTGCGAAGTGATAAAAGTATTACTGATCTGGCGAGGATGTTTAATGCACAAGTGCAAGGATGGGTTAATTATTACGGAAGTAACGTTACTTAATCCCTATAACCCGAAGAGCTTTAAAAAAGATAAATTATCTATACTAGATATAAAAGCAAAAGGAATAGAAGGTAAAAGAT
>NZ_CP112950.1 GCF_034366785.1 Candidatus Trichorickettsia mobilis | reverse complement strand
AAGTCTAATACGTCAGCAAATGCTAATAAATAGCATAAAAAACTACTCCGACGATTACGGCTATGCGAGAGCAAGTGCTACGCAAGAATCAAACTGGCGAATTGCGGGAGATTTAGCGGGTACTTATTTACCTATATTAATGTCGGTGCTAAAAGGACTCGTATATAGCTCGTTTATATTTATGCTCCCGATGCTAATTATGAGCGGAGGTTGGGGTAGGTACTTAGGTTATCTGACTTTGGTGGCTTCGTTTCAGCTATGGGCGCCTCTAAATGCCGTCCTCAACATGTTTATCGATATCTATAGCAGTACTACCTTAAAGGCAATATCCGATCAAATCGTTAGTTTTAGTACTATGAGCAGAATCGGGAACTACACCGATAAGATCGTAGCGGTAGCATCGGGTCTGCAATTAGCTATACCGTTTTTAGCCTTTAGCATTATTCAAGGCGGAGTAGGGGGCTTTATCCATTTAGCGGGAACTATTACGGGTGCAAGTCAGTCTGCCGCATCACAGGCAGCTAACGAGTCGGTGACGAATAATAAGAGCTTTGATAATTATTCCGTCGGTAACAGGCAGCTATATAGTCAAGGAGGATTTAAGACGGACTGGAACGAATCATATGCGGCAGGAGCTAGTTCATACCAGCATACGGACGGTACTATGGAAAAAGTGACCGGCGGTGGCAATACTTTATTTCAAAGCGGCGTGGGTCTTACGATGTCGGGCGGCAGCACAAAAGTTGCCGCAAGAGAAGGAGTGAGTACCCAGCTGCATCAAGCTTTCTCTGAGAATCAGTCAATGCTTGCTTCCGATCAACGATCTTATAGCGATACGCTAAGAAGCGCGGAAACTACCTCGGCGGATTATATCAAACGTATAGCAGCGGCTGAGAGTGAAGGTAAGAAGATTGATTATAGCACCTTAGGAGATAAAGCCGAAGAGGTGCGTGAGGCTGTTAGTCAAACTAGGCATATGAATCAGAATTATCTTTATGGACACGGTCAAGATCTTGGAGCTGGTGGTAAAATAGGAGTGGGAGGTAGCGCAGGTTTCAGCGGAGGAGGTGCTAGAGGTAATGGAGTATCTGCCAATGTATCGGCTGATGTCGGAGGAGATATTAGGTTAACTAATACAAGTTCTCAATCTGTTACAGATGAGAGCCAAATCGGTCGTGATAAGAATGTATCGATAAACTATAGTAATCTAGCAAAAGCCTTATCTTCAGAAGAATTTGCCAAGACTAATAGTCTTGATACTAGTTATAGCGAGGATTTAAGGAAAAACTTCGAGAAACAACAAAGTTTAGAGCAATCTATAGGGATGAGGCAAGAGCAAGCTGCTCATTATAGCAATGCCATAAGTCATATGCATTCAAAAGATTCCTCTTGGGAACAGGATAAATATCATGAATTAGAATCAAAAGTTTCTAAAGCTTACGGAGTATCTACTAAAGACGCCCATAGCATGATAGAAAATAATGATCCTAGAGTAGTCTCGATTCGTAGAAGCATGGATAATATTCCTACAAATGATACGCTATCGCAAGTAAATAGAGGTAAAGAATCGGTATCTGGTGAGAGAGCGTTACAATCGCTTAATAGCTTTAGTGTCCAAAATCAGAAATCTATTAATACCGATCCTACCAAAGGCGTAAAAGAACGTGCGGAAAATAGCGGCTTAAAAACCCATGCCAAACATTTGGATAGCGGCGGTTTAGAACAAAAAGTTAATACTATAATTCAAGGTAATCAAGAAAAAATTGCAGAAGCAAGGTCTGAACATGGACTGCAAGAAACTATAAGACAACAGAAAATTAACACGCTAGAGAAAAACAGAATAGGTCAGGGAAAATATGCTAAATTCTTCGGTGTCGGCGGAGAAACTAATCCGTCAACGATCGATCCTGCCGACGGAAAAAGTACCATAACCGAGATAAGTAAAGTCGATAAGGGTTCAATACAAAAAGCAGGACAAATCGTTGATAAGAAGAAATGATAATTTTGTTTAACGATAACGGTTATGGTTATTAATGTTATAACTAAGATAAGCATAATTAAGGGATGTAGTTTTTTCAAGAAGCGTTGGTGATGGTATTTGATACCCAGGATTTTCAAAATTAGCTTGCTGAAACTTCATACCGTTAACTGAAGAACGATAAATATTTTTATTAAACAGAATTGAGATAGGACAATTGATTAATATAAAAAATAAAACAGGGGCTATGAAGAAGCTTACAAAAACTAGAGTGATAATAAAACGATCTAGAGTATTGCTAGAAAACAAAGTCTCAAGAAAATTGGGAACGACGACTATGCTACCTGCAATAGCGGGAAACACTAGCAGCAACCATTTTAGCGATTTAGTATTAATTACCCGTCCTTGTTTGCTAACAAAGGTTTTGTCGTCTTCAATCCAAGTAACGCGGTTAAGAGAAATCATCAACCAAGGAACAAAGGTTAAAGAGGTAATTAACGTAACTAACCCGAGTAAACTTAAGTTCGGCATAGCCGTGAGCCATTCACTAAGCATAATGCCTGAAGCCGTAGCGACTAAAAACATCAAATTCCAAAAATTATCTCTATTTAGCCGTGATCTAATAAAGCCCATAATTAGCTCCGTGTATATTTTAAAATATAAAATTATCCCCCCTATTGTATCAAGATTCGGGGGTGTGTGCAAAATAATAAGATTATTGCTTGCGATATTACTCGTTAATTTCTCTATACAAAACTGTTTTGCACAGGATTTAGCGGAGTTAATCGATAAAACCGAACAAGATTATGCTATTCCGAGCGGCTTACTTAAGTCGATAACAAGCGTAGAATCTGGTAATAAGCCTTATGCTCTTAATATTGCAGGTAAAACTACTATACCAAACTCAAAAGAAGAAGCCACACGCATAGTAAGGCTTTATCAAGATGAAGGAGTTACTAATATCGATCTTGGGATTGCTCAAATTAACTTACGCTGGCACGGCAAGCATTTTAGTTCTATTTCAGAGATGCTTGAGCCGAAATCTAATCTTGAATATGCGGCAAAGTTTTTAAACGAATTATACCGGAAACACGGCTCTTGGAATAAAGCGGTACGTCATTATCACTCTGCTAATCCTGAGTATCATAGAAAATATTCAAAAAAGATACTTTTAGCTTGGCTTAAGTGTAGTTAGAGAAATTTATTGTTAACGTTAGTATACTAGTATATACTAATTAATATATACTAACAGAGGTTATTATGCATAAAGCTAAAATATTCAAAAACGGTCAAAGTCAAGCAGTAAGACTGCCTAAGGAATTTAGATTTACTACTAATGAAGTAAGCGTAACTCCGCTAGGCAACGGAATAGTAATACAACCGCTACTAAAAACATGGAAAGACGTATTTAACGAAATAAAACCGACCGATGATTTTTTTGCTGAAGATAGGAAAGATTTGTCTCTTCAGGAAAGAAAATGGGAGTTGTTTAAATGATATATATGCTGGACACCAATATTTGTATTTATGCAATTAATAAGAAACCGGATTCTTATTTACAAAAACTTGAAGCGTTAGAACGAATTCATACTTTAAGCATCTCTTCTATAGTACTAGCGGAACTTCAATACGGGGTATCTAATAGTCATAATCAAAAACAGAACCAAATCAATCTAGATATCTTTATAAGTAGGCTTGAGATAATAGATTTTTCTGCGAAATGCGCTTTTTATTACGGTGAGCTAAGAGCGCAGCTAAAGAAAGAAGGAACGATAATAGGTAACAATGATTTGCTTATTGCAAGTCATGCAATCGCCGAGCAAGCAATTTTAGTAACTAATAATATTAGTGAATTTAAGCGTATACCGAAACTAGTGCTTGAAAATTGGGATTAATAAAATGTTGAATGATTTTACGGGAGGAGGACAAATATTCCTTCATAAACTCAGGATGTTCTTTCAGGTGCTACACCGCTCCTTTATGACGTCAATGTTAGTTAGTTTAGCAATAGTCGGTTTTGTTTCATATAAGCCTGCACAAATCTTAGATTTAAAAGCGGCTATGACTTATCATAAAGCGGTGATAGCAAACGGTTTTGATAATGCCACAAGCCTCATAAGAAGTAAGGTCAATCCTAAAGCTAAGTATTATTACACTACCGTAGACGCCTACGATCAAAAGGGTTTGTATGCTGAAGACATCGATCCGCGTAAAATAATAAGATCAAATTATTTTAAAAGCTCTTATGACAAATTTCTTGAGTTTTTAAAGGTTCGCCTATTTTTAACTTTTGGCGTCATGTTCGGAATATTTCTTGTGATTTACATTCTATGGTCAAGATTCGGCAAAGACGTAAAATCGGAGAAGAAAAAAGAAGGTAGCGGTAGAATACTATCGGCAAGAGAAGTAAGTAGCATACTTAAAAGAGCAGGTAAGGCGAGTCAATTTTATATCGGAGCTATGCCGCTGGTTAAAGATAGCGAAACGAAACATTTATTAGTAACCGGTTCTACGGGTTCCGGTAAAACTAATCTAATCCATAATATTTTGCCGCAAGTAGAGAAAAAGAAGCAACCGGCAATAATTATCGATCAAACGGGAGAGATGATAGCAAAATACTACGATCAAGCTCGAGGCGATATTATCTTTAACCCGTTCGATGCCAGAAGTACGACATGGGATTTTTGGAGTGATTGCAACACTACTGAAGAGCTAGAGAGATTTGCAAAAATATTGTTCGGCTTTAACCGTAAGAGAACGGGACATAGCGCAGATCCGTTTTGGGAGCAATCGGCGGAAAGCGTATTTATTGCCTGTGCTAACTATCAGAAATCGATCGGCGATTTGCGTATAGAGCGGCTATGCTCGTTAACTAGGAGTAGCTCACTTAAATCACTGCAAGCTAAATTAAAAAACAGCGAAGCATCGAGATATTTAGAATCGGACAATCAAACTACCGCAAGCTCTATCCTTTCGGTGCTGGCAACTAACGCTAAACCTTTAAGTTATTTGTGCGAATGTACTCCGGAAAATAGTTTTTCTTTAAAAGAGTACTTTGAAAATATAGATGAAGGTTCGGGTAACTTCCTATTTTTAGCGACTAAGCCGAGTTGTCGAGATTTAACGCTTGCTCTTATTGCCTGTATGGCGGAATCGGCATTTTCTCGGTTACTTGACATAGGAATAAAAGAAGATAGAAGAATATGGTTCGTAATAGACGAGTTGTCGGCTCTCGGTAAATTACCGAGCTTACCGACCTTAATGGCAGAGGGTAGGAAGTATGGGGCATGCGTACTTAGCGGTCTGCAATCCCTAAATCAGCTTTATTCTAATTACGGGCAGTATGAAGGCTCTACTATCTTCGGACAATTCGGTACAAATTTCTTCTTCAAAAATAACGAACCCGCAATTGCTAAAACGATAAGTAGCATGGCGGGTAGGGAAACCATCTACAGACAGCAGAAAAATACGTCTTTCGGAGCGCATGAGTTTCGTGACGGCGTAAGCTATAGCGAGCAACAGCAACACAAAGATTTAATCGAGTATAGCGATCTTGCGAGTCTTGCGGTAGGAGAATGTTTTGTTCTTATGCCCGAGCCACAGGTTCGAGTAGTAAAACTAGAAATTCCCGAAGCGAAACTAACAAATAAAAACGAGGGGTTCGTGCAAAGCGAGAATCCGATAACCGAACCTCAAGCACGCGATATTGGGAGCATAGATGAGGATAATGATAAACTACAAAAATTAGAATTCTTAGAACACCATAGCTCTCAGTTTTTAGATAACCTTGAGCAAAAGAAGAAGCACGATTTAGACGCAGAACATAGCGTTATTAAATCTTAACGGAGGTAATATGACCGAAAAAGAAAATAATCAGGAAGTGTTAGACTTATTTGCGGACGAAAAAGTCCAAGAAGAATTGCAACAAATTAACGATAATCTAAATTTTAATACCCGTTCGCTAAATAGCGTGAGCGAAAAGTTGATTGAAAATTTAAGCGCATCGCAAGTAACGATTCAAAAAATTTTAGAAGCGATGGAAACTGCTTTAAATCGACAAGAGCAGATTGTGTCTGAAATGAACGATGAATCTAGGCTACTTTGTTTAATTCCGCAAAAGATGCAAGACAAAATTGATGCGATTGCGCCGCAAATAGCTACCGAGGTTGGTAAAATACATCATTCCAAAATCGAAGAAATAACTGCTCAATTTAATATTCTACAAGACAAATTGACCGAAGATTTCGACAAGTGTCGGCAAAATCTGGCAATTACTACAAAGCAGTGTATAGAACAATTAACCGATACCGGTGATAATATGAAAATAACTATAGAGCAAAAACTAGCTCAGTTCAGCAATCAACTTGCAGTGGATGCGGATGCAGTATCATCTCAAAAGAGCCTGCGATTTTTGAAAAACTTAGCATTTATTGTTCTGTTTTCAGGGTTAGTATCATCTTTTACAAGTTATCTAGTTGCGACTCAATTTCCAAGATACGTTAGAGTAGATGCTCCAAACAATTTATCGATAATAGATAGTAAAGTACAGGTATGGGAGGCTAAATCACAAAACATAAAACAACCTCAACTTAATAAACAATAAGATATAAAGCTAGGCCAAGAGTTCAAATTATCTAAAAAATAAATGTGCTTGCTAAAGAGAAAAGCATTATCATTAGGAGGTAAGCTAGTGTAATAAACTACTTGATTTTTTATAGTATATTGGTACAATGTACCAATATACTATAAATAATATTTGTTAGTTATATAATATAATATGAGCCCGGTTAAATATTTACTTGAGTATGCAGTAAAGAAAGCTGAGATGACTCCGGATAGAATAAAAGCTATTAGAAAATCTTTTAATCTAACCCAAGTGGCTTTTAGCAACTTTATAATGGTAGGATATGAAACCTACAGGAGTTGGGAAGAAGGGCGCAGATTTCCTTCAAGCCCGGGGTATGCTGTTCTTGTAATAGCTGAGCAGTCTCCCGAGGCATTTATTAAAAATAGGAAAGACGTCATAAAAGATCTGAAGAAGTACGGTTTATGATTCTTGTCATCGATTTCGGAGCAGTTGCTTTAAGAACGACTAAGTTTAGCAATTGTTTCGGAAGATAAACCCGTAATAGCAGAAATATCAGATGCAAGCCAGTTTTGAGAGAGCATTTTTTTGGCAATTTCTTCTTTACCCCTGGCTTCTCCTCTGGCTTCTGCTTGATCTATCTGATACTCAAGCGCCGCTATATTATCCCTAACTCTTTTGAGCTCCTGCTCGTAAGCTATTAGCTCAGTCTCACTCCAATTAAACTGATTTAGGGCTTCATAAGCAGTCTTAATGACAAGATCGCTACCGATTAACTTTTCTAGATCCGCTTCACTTGTTTTGCTGGCATATTTGAAAAAAAAGCACCATTTTTCGATTATGCTACCCAGCTCTTCTATTTTAGTTTTTGTAAATTTAGGTAACTCTATAAAGGTAAAATAAAAATCTTTTAAAT
>NZ_CP112949.1 GCF_034366785.1 Candidatus Trichorickettsia mobilis | reverse complement strand
AATGAACTTTAGCGAAGAAGAAAGAGACTTTTACGAAGATCATCTAAAGTGGCTTAGGGTAGAAACAAATAGTCTAAAGAAAATGAGAGCTGAAGGTAAAGCTGAAGAAAATATTAGGTTAAAAACTGAGATTGCCAAAAAAATGTTATCTAAAAATCACTCCATTTCCGATATCACAGATCTTACGGGTTTATCCCTTGAGGAAATTTCTAAACTTCACTAACGCAGGTAGCGAAGTTTTTTACATTACGCCTAAAAACCATACATTTTGCAACAAGTAATCCCCATTATATTATGTGTGAGATTCACAGACATTGTTTCAATTTTGTCCCTATGTTCTATTGTAAGAATAACTTAAAATTGGCATTTTACGTTGTGTACGATCTATTGCATAAAAGTAATTTTAGCGAGTGAGCGCACCTAAAACACGCTAGCAAGCTCATTAAAATTACTTTTAATTTGGATGCTTTATAGTGTATTTCAATATTTTTGTTGCTAAATTCTTATTATAGCCATGGATCAAAATATGCTCTTTTGAAGGATCATATTTTTGATTCACTTCTTCATGAAGTGGGTTTTGATAAATTAATTCCACATACTTTTCATTTGGTGTTTTCCCTCCTAAAGAGCTATGAGGCCTATCCCAGTTATAATAGTGCTCCCAGTACCCTAATCCTCTTTGAGCTTAGGACTTTTGATGTCAATACTTGAATAGAACTCATCAAGATCCGTACGTTGGGTGCGTTCTACCTTCCCATTAAGGTATGGAGAAGCTGGCTTAATTGGCCTAAATTTAATCCCATACTCCATTAACCTTTCTTGGACTTCATAAGCAAAGAATTCCTGTCCCCTATCTGTCTGAATGCGCTGTATTGGGAATGGCATACGTTCTATAACCTGCTCTAGAAAATCAAGTGTATTTATCGCAGTTCGTCGTTTATATAAAGCCAGAACTTTGTATCTAGTGCAATCATCTATGGCGGTATATTAATATAAGCTACTTGCAATTTTACAAACGTCCATCTGTACTCGTTCCTCTGGAAGCTTGCAGTTATACCTTTTGGCTTGTTTACGATAATGCCTTTTCTTTTGTAAGTACGGTATATTATTCTTCTTAAAGACTTTATGAATGGTTGCTAGTGATAGAGAAATATCATGCAATCTCTTAATCTCACTTTGTACCCTTTTAACCCCTAATTTACGTTCATTACGTATAGATAACAGAAGTTTTTCTTGTTGATCTGATACTTTTTTAGGAGAAGAATGAGGCTTGCGACTAAGCTCTTTTAATCCTGTTATACCTTCTTCTGCATAACGTTTTAACCATTTGCGTAAAGTAGGACGAGAAATGCCACATCTGCGACATACAATCCCTGCGTCTTTTACTTTTTGATATAATTTAATCCAATCTAAACGTGTTTTTTGTAATTTATCCATTCATGGATTTTAACACATCTAAAAATTGAAACAATCTCTATGAATCATACATTTTAGGTGCGCTCACTCGCTAAAATTACTTTTATGCAATGGATCGTACACAACGTAAAATGCCAATTTTAAGTTATTCTTACAATAGAACATAGGGACAAAAAATTGAAATAATGTCTGTGAATCTCACAATTAAAAACTATACTTGACTGAGTTAAAATATTGTACTATCGTGATATGGTATAATTGGTAGTGTTTTTTGTAAAGCATGTAGTTTTTTTGGTGTAAAGCAGGTAACCTCATAACGGTTAGCGAAGTTTAGAAATTTCTTCAAAAGATAAGCCGGTAAGATCGGTAATATCGGAAACAGAGTGTTTTTTAGATAACATTTTTTTGGCAATTTCAATTTTTTCTCCAGCTTTACCCCTAGCTTCACCTCTAAGCTCCGCATCTTCAATTTTTTGCTGTTCTACCGCTAGATTGTCAAGTCTGGTTTTGGTTATTTGATCATAAGTATTTAGTTCTTCTTCAGTCCAAGCAGCTTGATCTATTGCTTCAAAAGCTCTCCTAATAATTACGTCGCTGCCGATTAAATGCTCTATTTCTTTAAACGTACTACCTTCAGCATGTTTAAAGAAATACAACCATTTTTGCTCTAAATTCTCTAATTGATCGATAGTTTTTTTAAATTTCTCAAGCTCTAAAAATACGAAGTAAAAATCTTTTAAATCATGCTCATAAGTTTTTGTATCTAGCAACCTATGTTCCGACTTAAAAGCTTCCTTTTCGGGAAACATAGTAAAATTAGCAATAGCTAAAAATATTACTGCTTTTAATTTAGCATATACCGCTAGTTTTTTATGATTTTCATCTTCTTTTATTACTTGTTGCGAATATGCTTTGGCGGCATAGTACTGCGCTCGCTTTTCGAACCCTTTATGCTTACCTACTTGCATTTCTACTATAACTTGCTCGCCTTTTTGATCTTTACACAACACGTCGACGATCGATTGCTTATAAGCGGCAATTTCAGGGTCTTGTATAGTTTTTAAAAACGTTACTTCTGTGATTTTTTTATTTCCTTCAAACTTTAAGATGTCATTTAAAAAATGAATAAGAATATCTTTGTTTTTCTCGGTGCCGAAAACTTGTTTAAAGCAAAAATCGTTTTTAGGATCAAGAAACTTAGATAATGCCATATATAAAATATATTTATTTTAATTATTAACCTCGGCAGTAAATCCGATTTTGCAAATACCGAAAGTTCAAGTTTAATTATAGCAGAGACACAACTCCTTCACAAAGTTTTTTAAGAAAATTATAACTAGGTCTATTAACAAAAATTAAAATCATTGTCAATTGGACAATTTTTAAAATTATTACAGTCACCTATAACCAAATTTGAAAAAATACTTTCTAATGACGAGATATTGTCTCCTTGATAAGAAGTGTATTGGATGTCCTGCTTTAAATCAGGATAAAGTATTTCTTTTATTGTTTCTTGAATATGATCTAATGGTGCTTTTTGACAAAATTCTTTTTTTAAACTAGCACTAAGTTGTTTAGAAAGTATTGGAGTGATATTATTACATTCTATAATTTCAAAACTATTAGCTAATGCAGACAATAAATATATTAGTATTGCTTCACCATCAAATAAATTACTATTTTCAATATCTACTTTAACGTTCCAATTACCATGAAGTTTAATATCTTTAAATGCAATATACTTATAGCCAGTAGTAGAATATTTCTTAAAACTATCTTTTGTAAGAACTTGTGGTTTATCTATTTTATTAAATAAACTAATTATATCTATATTTTGTTTCTGTATTAATTCATATATGTCCTCACTAACAGGGTATCCAGTTGGATCAACATACCAAGCTTTGATTTCGTTAGATTCTTTTTTAAGATATAAGCCAACTAAAAAATTATTTGCAGAAAAATCTTTTTTTATTTGATGAACACTTAACAACATAATAGCGCTTTCAACTACTTTTATTTCATTTAAAGCTTCTTCTAAATTACTGCTACTATTAATTATATGGTTATATACTATATTTTTATCATCAACTTTCACATATTTATCTAACATAAAAATAGATACTTGCTGCAATAAATTAATAGAAAACCATTGCTGACATGAGACCTGTATCAACTGAAATATCTCTTGAACTTTACTATCTTTTAAGTCTCCATTTTCTTGTAGATATTCATCTAAATTATTTCCAAGCTTCATTACAAGCCATAATTTTGTAAAATCTAATTCTTTTTCTAATAAAATTTTTGCATTATTTTTATTTTGTTTATGATAAGCTTCAGGATCATTTTTATAATATATCATTTCATAACTTTTGTCATATAGGTAATTATGCGGCATATATTTTGTATAATGACTATTGACTACCCTAGAAGCCATTATTGCTCCTTCCATAGACATAGGCATAATTTTTTGATCGAATGCTCCTTCCCATGTAAGACTAGCATGAGATATTAAATCCAGCATCATACTATTATGGATTAGTGCTGATGGGTTTCTTAGGGCTTCTGTACCAAATAATAAATAGTGCAATGTTACAATATTAGTTGGTATATTAGACGTTCCTTTATGAAATATTTGATTTAATAATAGTGCATCAGAAGATATAAGCCCTAGGTTAAAAATCGCTGGGTAAGATAGGGTTTGATCATTAAATTTTACCTCTTCGCTTCTCAAAGTGTTTGTATTCGCAATGATTTTATGATCAATTATTATTTCAGATTGACTATATTTCCATTTACTAACTTGTTCTGGGAATTTCTCTTTAATTTTTTCCTTATATTTCAATGCTCGTTTATCTAATCTATTATGTAATCTTAGATTAGCAAAAAAATCTATTGCAAAAGAATTTGAGCTAGATAAATCATATTCATATTTATGTGGCAATTGAGGAGTAACACGTAAGCTTCCTAATTCTGGTTGATATTGCCAACCTAAAAAATCTCCAGAATTTAAGTTATATTTATCAATGATACTTTGAAAATACTCAGATAATTCATTTTTTAATATTGATTTATAAAAACCTACAGGATTACTATTAATTAATTCTACTGTTTCTTGTTCAACAGCTTTACTGTCTCTTGCCCAATCTTGTTTATTATGCCAATTATCAGTGTGTTTTAAGCTATTTTGCACTGCTGCATTTACTAAGTCACCAGTTGGTAAGTCATAACTATCTTTTAGTTGATCCTTTTTTAGCTTATAGTAACTATGTTGTACTGGCTTAGAATATAATAACTGAATTCCCGCTGCATGTATAATAAATGATAAATTATTATCACCTGATAACTTATCTTGGTGGTCTTCATTAAATTTTGACAATTCACTTGTTATATCATAGGGTTCAACCGTATCTTCTTCATCGGACGAATCATCTCCTGATATCATAAACTTAGATAAGTTAGAATCTTGAGACAAATCCTTGTTTATTTGTAGCGTTAGCTGATTAACTTTAGACATAGCTGGTATTACCATTAGAATTTTTGTTTCCAGTATTATCTCTATTTTAGATATGTTTTTATATAAGACAATCTTTTTTAGTTTAGTATGCTATTTTTATACAACTTATAGTTCCACCATAATTCATAATTTAATTAAACTATCTTTTTTGGCTAAAGCATCTTTGTCTTTTTTCTTAAGGTTAAGATTTAATAACCCCAACTCTGGATTAGAAGAAGGTAAGAAGGTAATGTTTACAAGGGGTTAGAGATACTCTATACAAGTTTTAGCAATAAAACCAAGAGTATCCCATGAAGAAAGATATAACCGCGCTATTTTGTTTTGTCGATGATTTTGTAAAATTCAGTGATAAGTGGATAAGTAACTCATATTTACCGATTAGTAGAAAACTCACTAGAACGCCGGAGATAAGCTATTCAGAGATTCTAACGATTGTATTGTTATATCATCGATCTCCTTGTAAGAACTTTAAATATTTTTATATAAGTTACTTACAATTATATAAAGCTGAATTTAGAATGATTCCTTCATATAATCGCTTTATTGCGCTAAAAGCAAGAGTTTTGAGCTATCTAGTTTTATTACTTGAATGGTATTTCACTCAAGCGAAGACTACCGGTATCTCTTATATAGACGCAACCTCTTTAGCTGCCTGTCATCCGAAAAGAATTTCTAGAAATAAAACCTTTGCTGGCTTAGCCGCATTAGGTAAAACTACAAAGGGTTGGTTCTTTGGGTTAAAATTACATTTGTTGATTAACGAAAATGGAGAGATTCAAAATCTTAAATTAACTAAAGGGAATGTAGATGATAGAATGCCTGTAATTATGGCTGAGTTTACACAATTGATTCAAAAGACTCGTTTATATTTTTATTCTTACTTTTCTATTATTATTTCTTAATTTATCTTTATATGCTTCCCAATTAACCTCATCACTGTGACCTATTATGTCATCATTATTTTTATAAGTAAATTCATATATTTTCTCTGCTATTTCAAATATATGATTTAATTCCACGTTCTTATGATTATCATTAGATAAATATTTTAAAGCCAGTTCAGCACAATGTAATCTAATTTCTTTATTAGTCATTGTTATATTATCTTATTTTTTACTTATATGAGTTTTAACAGTTGTTCTATACCAACTTTACTCAGTGCTTGCAATAAAAAGCTTAGTAATACATATTTATTTATTATTACTTTACCTACGTAACTCCTAGTATTTTTTGCTTCTATTAGTAATAATATTGCTTACTTGATGCAGTTTTTATAACAGATAGTGCTATGATATTAACTAAATTTGTTTCAGCTTGAGTTTCAAGACTATAAAAAATAAAGCTCTAAGTAGCTTTTATTTTTTATATAAGCAATTTTCTCTATATAATTAACTCATGCAATTTTTTAATCTTATGAGAACCATTATTAATTTCCAACTTGTTTTAGCAATTCTTTTTATTACCTTGTGCTATTTTTAGAAATCGATTACATTAACACATCAGAAGCTAATCAAATTAGAAATGAATTTTAATTATAACTACTAGACAATATAGAAACTATAAAAAATAAATATTTCTAAAAAAATTTTATAGATTGACCATATGAATTATTTACTAAACCTAAAAACTTTTTTATAATTTTTATTTAAAGCGCTAGTATAGTTTTTTTATTTAATTTTTACAACTAAGCTTAAAAAATTATAGCTATAACTACATATTAAATATACATTATTTTGAATTAATAAAATAATGGTATGTATATTACGAACAAGTTTTAATAATAAATTTAAAGTTATGGATGTATTAAAATCATACACTGATATTTTGTTTATGATCGGAGCTTTTTTAAATGCTTCACTTTTTATACCACAAATTCTATTACTATATAAGACTAAAAAAGTTAAAGGCTTATCTTTACCAATGTTTTTAGGATTTAACATGATACAATTTGCAACGGCTCTACACGGATATATGATAAAAGACCATATATTAATGTGGGGATATGCGTTGAGCTTTCTTACTTGTGGATGCGTGGTAATACTTATTATAAGCTATAGAAAAAATTAAAATGGAAAATTTGTATAAAGCAAGCTTTATTGATCTTAATTGTGATTCAAAACATAGATTTGATAGTTGTATACTAACAATTAGCGTTGGTCAGAGTGTACACGAAGGAGAAAAATTTAAATCAACTTTAGAATTAATAAATAAAAATTTTAAAAAATGTACTATAGGTGTTTGTGATACGTTGCAAAGACATTCCATAGCAACATTAGCTGATTTAGAAAGCGATATGTTATATGAAGTTGCAAAAAAAGAGGGAGATCAGTGGATAGATAGGAATAGTGAATATTGTGAGAATTACCTTAAGATTCCATTTGAAATAAAACGATGGGATAACTGGTTTTATAATAAAAAATATGCGGTATATAGAGACCAGGTAAATAAATTATATGACAAAGATAAAGCGTTTATTGATATTATTGCGAAGTTAGCTATCGAATTTAATAATAGGTTAAAAAAAAGAGGCCATAATTTAAATGAAGAAAAAGGACTAAGACTTAGTACAGAATATTTACTAGAAGAATGCGCCGTAATGTCTCTTTGGTATGAAGAAGGTTACAGTGTAGATATATATCCTGCTATAAGAAATGAAGCAATAGAGTATTGTTTTAGTGTTATAATGTCTGAGTATTACAATCGTTTATTGATTCCTGTAGGGATTAGTTTTAAAAAAAATAATATGCAAAATGCTCTTGTCTCTCAAATTGCAATACAAAAAATGTTAGACATAATTCCTGGCCATGTATACTGGAAAGATATAAATGGTAAATTTTTAGGATGTAATAAAAGACAAGCAGAAAATTACGGTTTTAAAAATATAGATGGTCTCATCGGTAAAGATGATAAAGATTTTCTAAAAGAAGAAGTAGCAAAAGAAATTAAAGTTAATGATCAAAAAGTGATTATCAGTAAAACAGAACAATTAATAGAAGAAAAAACTTATATTGCTGCAAATAAAAAATGGGCTAAAAAATGGGTTCTTAGCCATAAAGCACCTTTAATAGGAGAGAATAATGAAGTAATTGGAATAGTCGGTGTATCTATTGATATATCAAAACAAAAAAGATTAGAGCAAAGCTTATTAAAAAAAACAGAGGAGCTATCGGTATCTTTAGAACATAAAGCTAATTTTCTGAATATGTTAAGTCATGAAATTAGAACTCCTTTGCATGTGATAAACTTTATTATAGACGAGTTAAATCAAAATATTGCTTCTTTTTCTCAAGAAGAAATTAATAAATTTTTAGTTATGCTGTCTGAC
>NZ_CP112948.1 GCF_034366785.1 Candidatus Trichorickettsia mobilis | reverse complement strand
AGCCTTACGAAAAAAGGCTTTAGCGGCATCGGCATCTCTGTGTTTCCTAAGTAGAAACTCTATAGTATTACCGAGTGAGTCAACGGCTCTATACAAATACACCCAACATCCGTTTACTTTGATATATGTTTCGTCCATCCTCCAACTATTGCCTACGGGCTTTTTGCGTTTCCTTACCGCAGCATCTATTAACGGTACAAACCTTATTACCCATCTTTGTAGAGTAGCGTGATCTACCTGCACTCCTCTAATACTAACTATTTCTTCTAAATCACGATAACTTAGAGAAAATCTGCATTTCATGTAAACAAATAGCATTATTATCTCGGGCGACGAACAAAATCCTTTAAAATACTTGACCAATTTCGGAGAAATGTTAAACGGCATTCGAATATTTTTTAAGCCTTTATACCGGATTTAGAGAGTCTCCGCAACAGATGCGACAGAACCCGATTTTCTATGGTAGCAATATTTTCACTTCTTAAGTATTCAAGGCACCCGATAAATAACATTCTACCCCAACTACTCCATTTTTTATCATAATCCGGTACATCCGGAGGAGTGTTGGGAAAGAAAAAAGTGGCTACATAAAGCTTTTTGATAAGTCAGAGCTGACGGCCAATCGTATTTACTTACTTGCGGATAAGAGATCGCTGCCGTTATAGCGGCGCTAAGCAACAATTAAACAACAAACGATCTGTCTAGTATTTGAAAGAACATTTGCAGCTTATGCAAAAATATCTGACCGCCACTGATAAAGTTATTGAACATGTTATTTATCTTTTTTAGAGTAATCTAGTTTTATATGTTGTTTTATACCTTCGACCTCTTTTCTAAGTTCTATTGCTAATTCTTCTTCGGTAGGTAAATGAAATTGGTATTTGGAAGCGAAAATTTGTTTATTCTCGGCACCAAGAGTGTACTTTATCATTGCTTCATTTTTATCAGTGTATAAGATAAGACCAATAGTAGGGTTATCACCCTCAGTAATAACCTCCTGATCAAAGTAATTTACATAAATTTGAACTTGCCCTAGGTCTGCATCTGCATGATTTAATTTATATTCCTTATCCAGAATTGAGGTAATATGATAAGAAGAATAAAAACAATAAAGTATACTATATATCAGTTTTTTGTAGTAGTTTGCTTTTTTTTGCCACGAGAGGCTTCATCTAGTTCAATTAATTTTGACAGTTTAAATGGTAATAATATGCGGTATATTTTATCTAATGAACGTGGTGAGAAAGAGGTTAAAGACTTTATAAACAATGTACTAAGACAATGCGATGCTGATAAATTTATTGAAATATCACATAAAATGCTTAATAATAATCTTAACTTATCAAATGCTGAGTTTTATAACTCTTTGAAACCACAAATTTCAACAACTACTCCCTTGGTTCCGTTTATAGCCAAAGTAAAATCACTACATCATCAACAGAAGATTTTATCCGAGCAATTACAACATTTAATTGGTAATAGAGTGATAAAAAACTATGTTGAGATTGGTACTCCTGGTACTTACATTAATGGTTTGAAGAATTCAATGCTTATTGAACACGCAACGGTAATTAATAATACTCAAGGTCTAATAGATTATATCCATGGTAGCTCTTGGTCTTTCTCAAGAAAATTTAAAGCATATGATAAATTTGTTCCGCTTAATAACTATGATGCAATTGCAGAAGAACAGATTCCTAGTAACAGTATTGATGTAGTATCTTGCGTAATAGGATTACATCATATTCCAACTGAAAAACTCCAATCATTTGTAAGCTCAATATATCGCATTCTAAAACCTGGTGGTATTTTTATTCTTAGAGATCATGATGCTAAAGATGATGAGGTGAAATCCATAGTTCAAGCAGCACATACCATTTTTAACTTGGTAACAATGGAGTTTGATTTGGAGGAGGAAGTCACAGAATATCGTAATTTTCAACCGCTTAGCCATTGGATAAAGTTATTGATGATGACCGGCTTCACAGAAGCTACTTGCGATAACTTATATCAGGCAGGTGACCCTACTTTAAATGCGATGGTAAAGTTCATAAAACCTTTACAATTAGAATCAGAAGTTATATCACAAATTGAAGATTATCCTTATTATAAAAGAGATTTGACTAAAACATTTCTTTCTGCGCCGGAATGGCACAATGTGCTTACTACTGTTGAATATACCAAATTTATTTATAACAAACCTTTCTATGAGTTTCCTTATTTCTCTAGCATTGGATCATTCTGGGAAGTGTTTGGAAAATCTTGGAATGAGGCAAGAAAATATCATTCATTTTGGCAAGTATTAACTGCAGATTATACGCAAATGAACATATTCATAGGAGCATTTATGACTATTGAATATTCTCTGAAAGGAATAATTTCTGCTCCGCTATGTTGGCTTATCCAAGATGCAGAGCCACGAAAAATTCAAATGTTGGTTCGAGATCCTAAGAACGAAGTGAGCGAAGTTTTTTCTGGCGCACATGTTATTAGAGAATTTGGAATTAATGATCTTAAGCTAGTGGAAGTAAGTCGCTACAAAGCATTTATGGAAAGCATAAAATCTCTTAATAATAATTTTGCATTACAAATAGCTTCGATCGCAGGTAATGATAGAATTCAATTTACTTTAAAGCATTTTCCTGTACAAGCACTGATATTAGATTCTGCTTTGGGGGTCAAAAAATTGTATAATTGGTCTTTTCCAACAGTAGTTGATCAAGAATTTACTGCTGTAACTGTAGAAGTTGCTCTCCTAAAAGATTTTATAGAAACTATTTCAAGAAACAATATTGAAGTATTTTATATCCATGATTTCTAGGTTCTATGAAAATGAAAAAAATAATCATACTTACGTTTATTGTTCTAATCTCAATATATGGTATTTTGGCTTTTAGTACTCAACTTTTTGAAGACGAAGAATCATCCCACTTAAAAGAATTTCATCAGAATTTATTTGACTTATATTTACCAGCTGACGAATCTTTAACTATAGTACAAAAGCTTAAACGAGTTTTTTACCGTGAGGTTACATGGTATAAGATTAAAAATAATAAAGAGCTGGCAGGACTATTAAACCCCCTGAGTGATTTTAAAAGACAACCTCCTGCTATTGTTATCAAGGAATTTCCGGATATCGTAAAAAATGGCTTTAAGAATGTTAGTCCAGAAAGGCAAGATGAATTTAGAAGAGCTATTATGCAAGCTGGTTCACCTGAACTTAAGAAATATCTTTTTAAGCTACGGCAGACCTGGTTGTATATTGTTTACTCAACACCTCTAACCTATGACCTTGCTGGTATTATGCCAAAAGAAGAAAATAAGGTAGTTGCCGTTAATTTGAACTTACCAAAAACTAAACTTAAATTAGTTGATAATGAAATCATTAATGAAGATGGCGAAATAGATTATTTAATTATTGGTAGTGGTCCAGCTGCTAGTGTTATTGCTCATGAGCTAACTAGACAAGTTACTGGAGCAAAGGTAATGTTAGTGGAATCCGGATCTTTTGTTAAACCTTTAAGCACAATTACTGAAGCTTCATCCAATCTTATGGAATCAAATAATGATCGTAGGACAATAAGTGGTGGTATTGTAATTCGTAACGGTGCGACAGTTGGTGGAGGTACTACTGTTAATTTAGATCTTGCTTTTTCGCCTCTCCTTCCTCAAATAAAAGTAAAATTACAAGAATGGGTTAACTTCGATAGATTGCCTGCAGATTTTTTTCATCAATCAAATCAGGATTGGCAAAAATTGCATGATGCCTATGAATGGGTTAAATCATATGTTCATACTAGGCAGGTATCGGCTGAAGAAATTAACGATAATAATAAGCTGCTAAAAGATGGAGACTTGCTTGCAACAACTTATAATCTTAATGCTAGAAAGCCTGCAGGTAAGAAAAATGAGATCTTAAAAATATCAGCCGTAGAAGCATTTATTTTACCAGCACTGCGAGGAGGTGATAATTTTAAAGGTCATCTTAGCTTGCTTTCTAATGTTAAAGCTGTAAGGATTAACTTTAGCAACAATAATAATGATGGAGAAAAAAAATCTATAGGAGTAAGTGTGATAGCGCAACCATTACTTCAAGAAGAATATGTTGCTGAGGATATTAATAACCTTAAATTATCTGAAGTTAAAGAATATACAATTAATGCCAAAAATATTATTATTAGCGCTGGTACTTTAGGTTCTGCAGAACTGTTATTAAAATCAAACATCAATAATGATAATATTGGGCAAGGAATTATTATACACCCATCTATGGGGGTGATAGGGCAGTTTGCTAAAGAAATAAATGCGTTTGAAGGCTTATCTGCTTCTGTTTATGCCCCTGCTGCTGACGGTAGTTATTTCTATGAAGCAATGTCTGATAACCCACAATTTATAGCCCAAATTCATCCAGGTAGTGGCAAAGATATAATTCATACTCTGCAAAATTATAAGAAACTTGGGGGATTTGGTATTATGTTAGTTGATAGTGTAAACTACAATAATCGTGTTTTTATTGATCATAATTCTGGAAAAGTAGAAGTAGATTATAATATTAGTGACACCGATAAAATAAGATTACGCGAAGGAATTAAAACTGCTATTAAAATTCTATTTCAGCAAGGAGCTCAAGAAGTTTTTATACCAACAGCTGAAAATATTTTTGGCAATACTAAATTTGAACCATTTCTTTCGCCTGGTAATATAGATAAAGCTGTTGAGCGTTTGGCAATTATTGATCCTTTTAACTTTATTTCTTCAGCTCATATGCAAGGTAGTAATAAAATAGGGTCTGATCCTCAGAGTTCAGTAGTTTCTAGCAATTTTAGAGTTTGGGATTTGTCGAATAAAAAAGAGATAACCAATCTTTATGTATGTGATAGTAGTATCTTCCCTACTTCGGTAGGAGCTAACCCAATGCAATCAATATATACTATTGCCAAACTTTTTGTGGATCGTCTAATTTTGTTGAATGACACGGTGCCATCAAGTTAAGTAAATGAAATTTTATGAGTTTTAAGCTCAATAATCGGTACCGTCAAGTTGTTTAGAACAGTTAAAAGATGAGTAGTAATCTTCAGGGTTTAGGCGCAGTGATATTGGGTATCGACTATGCTGTTGTAGATAGCGATAGTCTCTTTTAATTTTTGTCTATAGGTAGCGGCTGGATGTTTATAACGGTTAATCTTGAGTAAGTTATTGCAAGAGCCCATAGAGGATAGCAACTTTTTAGTGGAGGTAACAGACTTAAACTTACGCATCTGTCGTTCTTTCTCTCTAGTAGGTTGGTGAGATTTTTCTATTAAATTATTAAGCCTTTTATGCAACCTATGTTCAGAGGATTTCATTAATGTTTTATGTACCTTACAGTAGCTTCTGAGCTTATCGGGTATCAACTATGTTTAGCGATAAAAATTTAAATATTTAGGGTTTAAATTTTTATCGCTAAACATAGTTGATACCCATCACTTAACTTAAGGGTAATCGTTCAGAGAGAATTAATTTTATAGTTGTACCAACAAATAAATTCTACTCCCGCCTCAAGTCAAAGAAATTATAAATACAATTCTTGGATTCAAGTAATGTGCTTATTTGTTAATCAAATCAGCATATGATCCAATCCTTTCAAAGAAAATAGTTATTCCTTCAGAGCTTTTAAACCAATAACCAATTAGATTCTATACGTTATTCTCAATCAATGTAACCCTTTATTCGAAGAAAAAGACAAACTCAAATTAATGACAAAATATTTGCTTATAGGTTATTTCTTTACAAATAATTAATCTTTAGGTTGTATATATAATAAACGTACTTAGTTATGTTGTTATGTGACTTTCACATTGGATCGGAGAAATTGACGACAGTTTCTAGACCACCCCACTACAAAGCTACCGGATTCCTAGGCAGTCGGTAGCTTTGACTATTATTACTCTTTTTCTACATAAAATAATTTTAAGAGTATAATTGATATACTACTTATATAATTGTTATATTATCATAACTTTTCTATACATTCAGTCGCTACAGTTAGCTAATACGCAAAATAATTCGCAATTGCCTTACTTTTCCGAATTAAACTCACTATTTTTCAGCACATATAAATAGTGTTATATAATTTTAATATAGTAATTATACTATTTGTATATAACTATTCTAGTATTTTTATACTAATTAATACAATGATCCTTAGAAATATTTACTCGACCTTCATCATTGAAAAATATTTAAACTTATTATTCGGTAGAAACAGTAAAAATATAGGAAAGAAAAAGTAAAGCTCAAGTAAAAGTTTTTCTATGTAGAATGGATTAAAGTTCTCGCTATATGCTTAAATAAATTTGTCCGAAAATGCTCTTAAAAAGAAAAACAACATTAAAATTATAAAAGGTTATATAATTCTGATATAATAATTACATTATTTATATATAGTTACTATAGTATTTTTATACTATATAGATAAAATTTAAATTTGTATCACGTATTCAAGCTATTAATAAAAAATTAAGAGACAAAATAAATAAAAAAAAGTTATAAACTAAAATAAGATTATTCAAGCAGTACTATTAAGTTTGTTTGAGAATAGCGAATCTTATTTAGCTTTATAAATAACATTATGCTTATTACCAACCAAAGATCTTTCTAGAATTATAACATTTTTAATCTACTAATGACACTTATCAATATTATTCATTGATTTAAGTGCCACTCTTACTGCATTGAAAAGTAAATAGCATACCTTATATCTTTAATAACTCTCACTACTTTCAAGAGAAAACGTTAATAGTTCTAAATATAACAACAGTATTACTCTTTTAATTCTTTTAATTTTAGTTTAGCTACTGGTCTTAAGAGCTCTACACACACTGCGTTTACTGATAGCCCCGTTAGAGCAGAAATTTCAGATACATCTTCTGCTAAAGATTTAGGAAATCTAAGTGCTAGAGCCTTGACTTCTTCTTTTTTAAAAACTCGGACTTTTACTTTTTCTTCAGTATCTTTTTTTGCATTATCTCGAGATGGCAAAAAGTTTAAAAATTCCTCTGCTTTTCTCTCTTTTTCAAGTGCTGATAAAGGTGGTTTAGAAAATCTATTATTACTCATTGTTAATTTCCTCTATACCATATAATTCTTCATAAAGATTAATTACTTCTTGAATTGCTTTAGGATCTTCAGGTTTATACTCTACTACACCCATACCGCTTATAGCAGCCCTTCGATAAATTATTCTTTCATAAATACTTGCTTTAAGCATTTTTAACTGTGTAAATTCTTTTACCAACTCACGCATTTCTTCTATTTCTTTTACACTAGGATTTGGAGAAGCCATATTTACCGCAATATATACTTCTAAGTTTTCATTGATTTCTCTAGCAGTTTCTACTAGTACAGCTAGCCTCCTTAAAGTCCATAAATCAAATTGAGAAGGTCTTAATGGAAATACAGCAATGTTGCTAACTAACAACGCACCTCTTAGCTCTGGTGAATCTCTTCCACCAGCATCAACAATTATATCTTTGTATTTCTTATTAAGTTCTGTTATTTCTGTTCTAACTGACCTGTCATATTTTTGTACACTAGTAATTCTTGGTGTAATATTTGTTTCTTCCCTTACAGAGCACCAAAAGCTTGCAGTAGATTGCCTATCTGTATCAATAAGTAATGTATCAGGTTGTCTTATTGTTCGTAAAACTGCAATATTAGTAGCAAGAGTAGTTTTGCCAACTCCACCTTTTTCTCCACCAAATAGAATTATCATTTGCGCGCTATCCTAATATAGTTAATATACTGTTATTATATCACTTTAATATCAAAACAATATAAATGTTATATATCAACTATAAATATTACACAATCAATAATAATATTTTTATTAAAATGTGTGATTAATATACAATTAAAATAATTATTTATATGTTTTTGCTAAATAACGTTTATTATATCATAATGATATAATAATGATATGATTAGCATGGCATATCTATACTACTTTTATATATATATAATACTATAATGATATGATAGTGATATGACTTGGTGAGGTTGCATTATGTGATGAAGTCGCTTAGATATAAAATAAAAAAAGCGCTAAAGAGCTTCCAACTCTCCAGCGCTTCTCGTTGCTAGAACAAACACTATTCCAACAAACAGCCATTTGTGATTATAGTATTTTTTTCTTTATTTACAAGAAAACATATGTTCTAGCCTAATAAAATTTTAATAAGCTAGAAGATATGGCACAGCCCTCTTATACTTGCAACGTTGAAGCACCATCACAACTAAGCATAACTTGTAATAACAACATTGCTTTAAAAGAAGCTTATATTCCAATCACTGGCGGCTTACTTAACTATATTATAGAAACTACTGAGCTAACAACCATTGAAAAAATATTTTACCTTCTTGCTGATAGCTTAGCGCTAATCAATTTTCACTGTAACAGACAGCGAGTTGTTGCTTTAGCTGCTGATTCTTGGGTAAAAAAGCTTAATTGTTCGAGATCTCAAATTTTTACCATGCAAAAAAATTTGGCAGCTAAAGGCTATTTTATTCTTTACAAAGACAAAAATCTTTACGGTCAAAATAATCGCAATTTAATTTATCCCACTTTACCTGATCATGTCTTTGAACTGCTACGTACATCACCTGATCGGACTGGAGAAGAACATCTACCTTATGTTGATACTAATGAATCTAAACGTGAATATCTTGATCGTAGCAAGTTATTTATTAGCATAAGCTATCAAACTCTTAAAGAACTGTGCACTCATAATCAACTTACGCCATTTCATAAACTAATCTGGTTGGATCTCTATACTCAATGCTATAAAAAATATATTGCTGCTAGAACA
>NZ_CP112947.1 GCF_034366785.1 Candidatus Trichorickettsia mobilis | reverse complement strand
TTAGCTTGGGCAAATTTATGACGACAAGGATCTTGGAGTTTGTTAGGCATACTCACCTTAAAAAAGAGTCATTTTAACTCTTGTACCTCACTATTTCTATAGCTTTTTTTGTTTATTCAAAAACTCGATTTACCTCAAAATCCGATTCATGTAACAAAGCCGTTCTAGCAGCGCCTTTAAAAAAGGCTCGCCTTTTTCTTTCAAGTGCAAAAGCGAAGCATTAATAAAAATCAATGCTTCGCTAATTCTTGATTTTTTATATATTGCTTACTTTACTTCTTTCAAATTATTAATTTGATACATAAACTTATTGTTATTCTTTAGCTTATAAGGCTTACCTATGCTATACTAGAGCCATGTTTATATATAGTAAAATAAGTTAATTATGAATAGAATCTCGCCGCGCGTGGATTTAGCATTCAAGAAAATTTTTGGAGTAGAAGAGAATAAAGATCTGCTTATTTCTCTAATAAATTCTATCGTATCCAAGGAAGACCAAATCGCTGATCTAATTCTACTTAACCCATACAATCCACAAAACTTTTACCGAGATAAGTTATCGGTGCTAGATATTAAAGCAAAAGGTATAGACGGTAAAAGATTTAATATTGAAATTCAAATTAGTGACGAAGCCGATTACGATAAAAGAGCTCTATATTACTGGGCTAAATTATATACAGAACAGTTAAGAGTAGCTGAAGATTATTCTTTACTTTCTAAAGCTATAGGTATCTATATCCTTAATTTTGTTTCGATTCCTGATGCGGCCAAGTATCACAACGTGTTTCATATTACCGAAAAGGATAGCGGCCTACTATACTTTAAAGATTTAGAGCTTCATACCATTGAGCTTAAGAAATTCGCTGATAACTCTAATGAAGAATTATCTGATATATTCACAAAAGTGAAAAATTCTCTAGACGTGTGGCTAGCGTTTCTAACAAGGAATGATTTATTAAAAACCGATAACTTGCCTAAAATATTAGACAGTCCTGAGCTTAAAAAAGCTATTAACGTGCTAGAAGTGATGAACTTTACCGAGGCTGAGAGAGAAGCTTATGAAGAGCACCTTAAATGGCTTAGAATCGAAGCTAATACTTTAAAAAAATATGGAGAAAAGGCTAAAGCTGAGAGTAGAGAGGAAGGTAGAGAAGAAGGTAAAACTGAACGAAATATAGAAATTGCTAAGAGTTTATTATCTCAAAATATAGATATTAATGTTATATCTACCGCTACCGGTTTATCTATTGCAGAAATTGAAAAGCTTTTATCTTAATTAATTATAGTGCAATTTGTTTCTTTCAATATTTTATATACCGCAGCGCGGCTTATTCCCATTTCTTTGGCAAGAGCAGTACCCATAATACCATTCTCTTTGTACTTCAGTAATTTATCCCGATCAATTTTACGCTTACGACCGAATTTTATGCCTTTAGATTTTGCTTCAATCCTGCCTTCGTTAGTACGTTCTAATATTCTAAGACGTTCTGCTTCCGCAACGGCAGATAAAATGGTAATTACCATTTTGCCTGTAGATCCTTCTGTACTGATACCGTCATCTAAAAAACGGATACCTACATGCATTTTATCAAATCGGTTGATAAGATTTATCATGTCGGCAGTATCTCTGCCCAATCTATCTAATTTGGTAATGAGGACTACATCACCCTCTTCTACTTTAAAAAGTAATGAGTTAAGACCGGGTCTATCAACGTTACTGCCGGTAGATTTATCAAAAAATATTCTTGATTCCTTAACCCCCTCTTTTTTAAGAGCTTGCTTTTGGATTTCTAATGATTGTTGTGAGGTTGATACTCGTGCATAACCAAATAATCTCATTTATATCTCCAAAACTGTCTATTAAATTGAAAAGTAGACTACGCTGTCTACTATATACTGATTTACGATTTAGTACACAGATTTTTTGAGTACTTTTTGACTGTCTACAATGTTATAATTTAATGCACAATAGAAACTACTATTCTATATTTGATGATGACGAACAGAGCGTTAGCCTTAAACACCATAATTTAAAGCAAGCCTTATGTTGAAAACAACCAGCTTAACCCCAGAAGTCAAAGAGCTTGTCAAAGATATGCAAATTGAGCTGCGTCAAGTCAAATATCTCAACAATATTGTCGAGCAGGATCATAGATTTATTAAAAAACGAACGAAGCCGATGCTTGGCTTTAACAGTTTTCGTTCAGCAAAAATTACTATTTCTGGTATTGAGAATATTCGTATAATTCAAAAAGGACAATTAATTGGATCTAATAACAATCTTTCTACTTTTGAGAATTTTAAAACTGATCTTGTACTAGTTTTCCGGACACTGGATCATGCGATTTATAATAAATTTTGTTCGAATAATACAGATATATTGTAAGCTATATTAGAGTGTCCGGAAAACTAGTACAAAATTAGTTTTAAAAAATACAGTTTATCAGACTCTTTGCACCAGTACAGTTTTGCTACAGTAACATTGTTAAAGCATAGTAAACTAATTTTAATAGACCAAGCCTTATTAATTACTAGCTATCGCCGAATCAACTATTTATTAAATCTCTTTTGAAGTTTCAAAAATAAAATCGAGATTAAAAGTTTATGATCTCCTAATCCCAAATTAGCAATTGATAGTAACAAGCTTGTAAGTACCTGACATAATTGTGCCTTCTTGTACTTATTTTATACATTTACTATATTTTAGATTATCTCTGCCAGTAAAGGTAAAGATGGTACTTTTCAGGTTACTAACGCAGAGGTAAAATTTCCTGCGGTAAAGTCCTAAAGATATCGCATTAATAAATTAAAAATTTTATAATAGAGGGATTATGCCTATTACCTATTTCACTAATAAAGACTCTGCACTATTGTTAATTGATCATCAAATAGGGACTATGCAACTCATAAGAACTATGGACTTAGAAGTAGTAAAAAAGAATACTATAGCTCTAGCAAAAGTTGCAAAAATCTTTAATATACCGGTAATTATAACCAGCTCACAAGAAAATAATTTTCAAGGGCCTTTAATAGCTGAGCTATCTGAGATACTACCAGAAGAATTTAATAATAGGATTAAACGGCAGGGAATTGTTAATGCATGGTCAGATAATAATTTTAGAGAAGCGGTTGAAGCTACAAAACGAAAAAATCTAATCATGGCTGGAGTTACTACTGATGTTTGTTTAGTGTACCCAGCGATTAGTGCTGTGAATGAAGGATATAAGGTTCAAGCGGTTTTAGACGCTTCAGGTTCACCTTTTGAAATTTCCGAGGAGACCGCACGGCAACGTATGGAGAGCGCAGGAGTAGTTTTAACTGCTACTAACACTCTTATAGCTGAACTAACGCAAGATTGGAGTAGACCAGAAGGTGAGGAGTTGATTAATATTTTATTGGGTATATTACCGACCACGAGTATAATAACATAATTAGATTTCTTGCATAACCTAGAAATGGTAGGTAATTCTGTTATTAAAATTTGTCTTGGTTCTAATTTGCTAGAGTACCCTAGGATCGTTGGTCACATTTTTCCTAAAATTCCTAAGATCAGAATAGGTTATGCACAAATTCTAACAACTAAGCTTGGGTTGGGATCTTATTAATTAGTGATAGACCATAAAATGAATTCAGAAATAGTTTCGAACAAGAGAGGTCAAAAAATATACCTCTCTCCTTATAATATAATTTAGTAGCGTAAAAAGATTAAACTTCCTAACTACCTATACTTTTTGCTAGTTAATGTAATTTTCGTATAATACAGCTCTCTGTCAATAAATAAGTAGTACAATTATGTTAAACATTGATAAGCTTAGCCCTATTGATAATAACGCACCAGAATGCTTGGCAATAAGAGAAGTGTTAAGTTTAGTCGGAAATAAATGGAGTATGTTGATTATTGCTATTTTAGCAGGAGGTACGAGACGCTTTAGCGAAATACAGCATAATATTGAAGGAATTTCTCAACGTATGTTAACTAGGACTCTACGTGAACTTGAATGGAACGGGCTATTAGTTCGTAGAGTTGAGGGTACTGTCCCCCCAAGCGTTTACTATTCGCTTACCCCCTTAGGTAGTACATTACTTTCTCCAATAGCCCTCTTAGTAGATTGGGTACAAAATAATCATCAAAAAATCCAAGAGGCACAACAAAAATTTGATAAAAAAAGGCCGACTAAAATATAATAGCCCTTCATTATAGCTCTTTAAAAGCTAATTTTGAGTTAGGAAGTTTCATTGGATTTGTAGTTAAGCTCCGCAGAATATTAAATACTTTTGAGAAAACTAAACAACCTTCGACAACGAAGATAGCGTTAAAAATTAATTTTCGAAGAGATCTAATGGTACTGCCAATCGTTTAACTGTTCTAAACAACTTGACGGTACGACTTTCAATACAGGCTATAAGCTATCAAAATTCATACTAAAGTTTTGTAGCATTGCTTAAGTCAATAAATGTTGAATTGCAGCACGTTCTTCACATAATTCGGTATAAGTAATATCAATATATTTACGACTAAAATCGCTAATTGCAAAACCTTGAACTATAGTATATCGCCCATCTTTACATGTGCAAGGGTATCCAAATATTAAACCTTCAGGAATTCCGTAGCTACCATCTGAAGCAACTCCCATAGTTACTATTTCATCTTTAGCAGTTCCACATATCCAACTCTTCATATGATCAATCGCTGCATTAGCAGCAGATGCTGCAGAGGAAAAACCACGTGCTTCAATAATTGCTGCACCACGTTTTTGTATTATTGGGATAAAGTCAGTTACTAACCAATTTTTATCAACTAATTCACTGGCTTTCTTGCCTTCCACCGTTGCATTGAAAATATCTGGGTACTGTGTTGACGAGTGATTTCCCCATGCTATAATATTTTTCACCATAGTAGAATGACTGCCAACTTTTTCGGCTAATTTACTCATTGCTCGGTTATGGTCTAAACGCATCATTGAAGTAATGTTACGCGGGTCAATAGTTTTTGCATTTTTAGATAAAATCAATGCATTAGTATTCGCTGGATTTCCTACTACTAACACTTTAACATCTTTTTTAGCAACTGTACCTAAGGCTTTACCCTGACCTACGAAAATTGCTCCATTGACTTCTAATAAGTCCTTACGTTCCATACCTTTAGTGCGTGGACGTGAACCGATCAATAAAGCATAGTCTACTTCCTTAAATGCTATCATAGGATCACTGCTAGCGCTAATCCCATGAATTAGTGGGAAAGCGCAGTCATCTAATTCCATAATCACTCCTTTAAGTGCATTCAGAGCTGGTTCAATTTCGAGTAATTGTAAGATTATTGGTTGATCTTTACCTAACATATCTCCGTTCGCAATACGGAATAATAAACTATAACTAATTTGTCCTGCTGCACCTGTTACAGCAATTTTAACTGGTAATTTCATAATGAGAATCCTAAAAACATTTCAACGAAAGTTAAAGTGTAACAAAAAAGATCTCAATCGACTATATATTTAGGATGGTTTAATACGTTTTATGTACAAAATGAGCCATATTTATGGTTCTGTCGTATCTATTACCAGTGATCTTTAAATCTGAGATA
This sequence comes from Candidatus Trichorickettsia mobilis, assembly GCF_034366785.1. Classification (NCBI taxonomy): domain Bacteria; kingdom Pseudomonadati; phylum Pseudomonadota; class Alphaproteobacteria; order Rickettsiales; family Rickettsiaceae; genus Candidatus Trichorickettsia; species Candidatus Trichorickettsia mobilis. The sequence goes on along the minus strand of NZ_CP112947.1, from coordinate 3,825 downwards.
ACAGGCTTAAAAAATATTTGAATGCCGTTTAATATTTCTTCGGAACTCCTAAAGCACTTCAAAGGATTTTGTTCATCACTGGAGATAATAAGGCTATTGGTCTATATGAAATGTAGATTTTCTCTAAGTTATCCTGATTTAGAAGAAATGGCTAGCATTAGAGGCGCTAAAATTGACCATGCTACTCTGCAAAGATGGGTAATAAAGTTTGTACCGTTAATAGATGCTGCGGTAAGGAAACGCAAGAAGCGCGTAGGCAGCGACAGTAATATCTCTGCTCTAAAAGCTGCAAACAAATACTTGCATAAAGACCAACAAATTGAGGTACGTCAGGTTAAATATCTCAATAATATTGTCGGACAAAACCATAGATTTATTAAGAAACGACCGAAGCCTATGCTAGGCTTCAAGAGCTTCCGTTCAGCCAAAATTACTATTACCGGTACAGAAAACATTCGTATAATTCAAAAAGAACAAATAATCGAATCTAACAATAATCTTTCTACTTTCGCAAATTTTAAAATGTTAATGGTCGCATAATGTCTAAAATCCTACTTTTGTCGATTAAGACAGATGATGCTTTACAGATGCGACAGAACTCTTATGTTATAAGTTAGTGAACGCTCAACGAAGCGCTTCCATAGCTTGCTAAAAAATCAAACATTAACTTCTGCTAGAAATATGGTTTAAGGAATTCAAGGAGAAATTAGTATCATAACTGATAATCTATTGGATTATTAAAATGTCAAATAACTATTAAAATTCCTAACTCCGAACATTTATAACAACGGATATCGCTTGCTACCACTATAGGAATGACTTGACTTTTATTCGTCAAAGGCTACCAAGTACCTAGGAAAATGGTAGCCCTGTAATTTAAAGATCTAGAAATTAGTATCTATAATTTCCCCGATATAATCGCTATTTAGAGCATAACACTCTTAACTGGTAAGATAGTTAAAAGGCTATTTCCTAGAGACAACTACCTTTAAGTATTTATTTAGTGTTAGTAACCGCTTAATACAAGAGCAACATAACCCCAATTTTATACCTGATATTATTTTTCTTGTTTTAATTAATGAAAAAATATAACCATTTTAAACTAGAAGAAGAGAGATAAAATTAAAGCTATAATATATTGCTCAATAATATAAGTTCGAAGACTTGCATTGTTATTTTGTATTATTATATATTTAATATAAGTGAGGTTCACTTAACTAGCAGAACGCAGTAGTAAACATCAATTAATAAGGAGGAATTATGACTTTCAATTTACCTAACGTACACCAAGATAGGAATCTCTCCAATAAACGTAAACGTGGTAACATCGATAGCTTGTTTAATAGCCTATTAGATGATTTCTTTTACCCAAGCTTAGCTGGAAATAGTCAACAAAGTAATTTTCTCTCTCCAAGAATGGATATATCCGAAACCGACGCAGAATATAAAATAGAGGTAGAGCTACCTGGTATAAAACAGCAGGATATAGAGGTTAAAATGGATAATAACATTTTAACTATCAAAGGTCAGAGAGAAGAAGAGAAAGAGGAGAAGGAACGTACTTATTATACTCGTGAAAGATATTATGGCTCATTCCAGCGTTCTGTTTCTTTACCTAATAACGTAAATCCAGACGATATAGAAGCTAAGTTTGATAATGGTATCTTACATATTCAAATACCGAAAAAGCCAACTGATAACTCTAAAAGAATAGAAATAAAAGGATAAGCATATTTTACGCTAATTCTAAAAGGAGACCACATTACTTAGCGAGCACTAATTAATATTATATAAGGGGACGGTAATTATGGATCAGAAGCAATTAAAATTGGATGCAACCCTAAAAAAAGCTAAATCGTTCTTGGCTTTAAGTATATCAATTACCTTAATTGCTTCTTTTTTAATTACCTCTTTCCCTATTCAGAGCGCATACGCTACTTACATTGAGAAAGAAGAGATAGCTGATCTGGTGGCTCCCCTTATGCCAGCGGTAGTAAATATCTCATCTACCTATAAAGCTAATTATAAGAATAAAAGAGAAAGAATATCTCCTTATAATTTTCCTGAAGGCTCGCCTTTTGAAGAGTTTGAAGAGCTTTTTAAAAGGTTTGGTATGCCTTTCGATATCGACAGAGACCCACGTTCTATCTCACGGCAAGCTGTGGCAGTAGGCTCGGGGTTTATTATCGGCTCTGACGGTTATATAGTTACTAATAACCATGTAATAAAAGATGCTACAGAGATTAAAGTAAAACTAAATAGTGGAAAAGAATTAAAGGCTAAAGTAATCAGCGCCGATCCAAAATCAGATCTTGCTTTACTCAAGGTAGAACACAATAAACCCTTACCTTATGTTAGCTTTGGCGACTCTGATAAAATTAGGGTAGGAGAAAGAGTAGTAGCGATAGGAAATCCTTTTGGATTAGGAGGAAGTGTAAGTTCAGGTATTATATCGGCGCATGCTCGAGATATTGACTTAGGAGGAGCAATCGATGAGTTTATTCAAACAGATGCAGCAATTAACAGAGGGAGCTCTGGGGGTCCTCTTTTCAATATGAGAGGAGAAGTAATAGGAATTAATACAGCCATAGTTACTACTTCTTTTGCTGAGGGTAACGTAGGTGTAGGGTTTGCTATTCCTTCTTCTATAGCTAAGCCTATTATTGAAGAATTAAAAAAAGGTAGTAAGCTGCAAAGAGGCTACTTAGGTTTAAATTTACAAGATGCAACTGCTGAAATGACTGAAGACTTAGAGTTAGGAGAACAAACCGGCGCTTTAGTCGTAAAAGTAATAAAAAATAGCCCAGCAGATAAGGCAGGCATTAAACCTGGAGAGATAATAACAGGTTTTAATGGGCAACCAGTATTAAGCTCTAAAAAACTTTCTAGGTTAGTGGGCTCTACCCCTCCTGGAAAATCTGTTGAGTTAACAATAATCGGTAAAGAGAAAAATGTTCGTGAAATAAAGCTTAAACTTGAAGACTTACAGGAATATGAAAAAACTCAGGAAAAAGTAGCAAAATCTCCGCAAGATGAAGCCAGGAACAGTTCCGCGATTGAGATAGAAGGTATAGAAGTTACTGTATTAACACCTGCACTAAAAGATAGATTCGATATAGAAAAAAAAGTTGCAGGGGTCTTGGTACTAAACGTAAAGAACGGCAGTGAGTGGCATTATTTAGGTATAAGAAAGGGCGATATAATATCTGAAGTTAATAACCAAAAAGTAGATACCCCCACTCAATTAGAGAAAGTGATAAAAGCTCAACAAGGTAAATCAAAAAAATATTTATCCTTACTAATCAATAGAAAAGGCCAGACAATGTTTTTAATGTTACAGATCCAGTAACGCTGCTTGAATGTTTGCATTCACTTCCTATGTATAACTCATGTTTATATATAAACATTTGGGACACAAAAAAGCGGATAGCTATGTATATAATGGTTGTCTTTAACAACATTATAACCCTAAATTATTCTAACATAATTTTCGTACATCACTTTATATTATGTTCATAACCCACCATTTGTGACACAGAGGTATTTAGGCAATTACAGAATATTTATCAGTTCTAACTAACGATAAATATTAATAATAAAATATGGAGAGGTTAAGATTTAAGCTTTTCAATTTCTGCAATAGATAAACCGGTAGCAAGAGAAATAGTGGCAATATCTATATTCTGAGCAAGTAAGTTTTTAGCAACTTCAATATTTCGTTCAGCCTTACCTTCAGCTCTCATTTTCTTTAGACTATTTGTTTCTACCCTAAGCCACTTTAGATGATCTTCGTAAAAGTCTCTTTCTTCTTCGCTAAAGTTCATT
>NZ_CP112946.1 GCF_034366785.1 Candidatus Trichorickettsia mobilis | reverse complement strand
TGTTCTAGCAGCAATATATTTTTTATAGCATTGAGTATAGAGATCCAACCAGATTAGTTTATGAAATGGCGTAAGTTGATTATGAGTGCACAGTTCTTTAAGAGTTTGATAGCTTATACTAATAAATAACTTGCTACGATCAAGATATTCTCGTTTAGATTCGTTAGTATCAACATAAGGTAGATGTTCTTCTCCAGTCCGATCAGGTGATGTACGTAGCAGTTCAAAGACATGATCAGGTAAAGTGGGATAAATTAAATTACGGTTATTTTGACCATAGGAATTTTTGTCTTTATAGATGATAAAATAGCCTTTAGCTGCTAGGCTTTTTTGCATAAAAAATATTTGAGATCGAGAACAATTAAGCTTTTTTGCCCAAGAATCAGCAGCTAAGGCAATAGCTCGTTGTTTGTTACAGTGAAAATTGATTAATGCTAAACTATCAGCAAGAAGATAAAATATCTTTTCAAGGTTTGATAAATCTTGATTTTGAAGAATATGATTAATTACACATCCAGGTAGAGAAACATAAGAATCATTCTTATTAACCTTAATAGTTTTATCAGAATAATTACTAATAGTGTGCTCTACTCTAGATGAATCAAAGCAAAATTGCATTTTAACTCCTTAATTATAAGGAGTACAAAGCTTAATTCTTGATTATTAGGTATATCTATGTTAAAATGACTTTTGCGAAGTATGTACATAGAGCTTCCTAAATATTTCAAAGTATTTATTGAGCTCTAGTACTCTCCATTTTTAATAATTGTTTATTCATCACTTTTATTATCCTTATTTTTCTGTTGTCTAATGGACGCTATCTTTTCCATAATAGCGCTGGTAATCCAGATAGATCTATCTTGGTTAACAAGACTTCTATTCTCATCTAATTCTAGTAAAAGCTTTTCAGGTATGTTAACTGAAATTTTTACTTTTCCATCAGAAGTTATACGACTAATTTTCATAGACACATCAAAATATATTTTTAGAAAATTATTTTATTAAATTAAGCTATTAAGTGATTAAGTCAAGAAAATAATATTATTTTGGTAAAAAAATAATACAGTATTTTATACTAAATAATACAGATGGTGAAAATTGTATTACGAATTTATAATATTTGTATTACGTAAGTATTACGGTAATGATAAAAAACATATCTGAGCAAATTTATTAGCATTACTAAAGTAATACATTTGTATTACTTTAGTATCATACTATCGTCTAAATCCTATATGGTTAGGTGACCTTACTGTAAATAATTAAATAATAGGATTTTTTAAACTTTGAATATAATTATCTTAGATAATACAAATGTATTACATTTGTATTATGCATAATGTTAAGAAGAATCTTTAACATGTTTTATTAATTTTTTGAGATTGTTATCTAGGTTATCGGATATATAATTAATTATACCTCTAATAACTTCTGAATCAGAATAATTTTTTCTTTCACTTGCTTTATTAATTTCGTGTACTATTTGAGATAAATTAGCAAAATCGGATTGTCTTAACCTAAATGATTTAGTTTTAAAATATATAGTTTTATCATTACTTTGATTTATAAATCCTGTTTTTTCTAAAGGGATGTCTTGGGAGAATTTTGCTATAGTTTTAGATAACTTACTTTCTCCATGTGGTGTTATTTTAATTTTAGACATAATGTGTTACCTCGTCTACTAACAAGCTGAAGTCTTGAGCGCCTTTAGAAGAACTATTAAAAATTTGTATAGGTAGATTGCTTATTTGAGCTTGATTTATTGCCTCATTTTTCCTGATTACAGTAGTAAATAAATGCTCATATAAGGCTTGAAGCTGTTCGTTTATATATTTATTTGTTTGAGAATTTTTTTGTTCAAATAAATTCTTTAAAATAAAGAATTTATATTTTTGGTCTTCTTTTATTTCTTGAATTGCTGTTAATAAATCAGCCATTCCATCTAAGGAATATCGTCCATAATTAGTAGGAATAATTATAGAATCTGCACAGTATATTGCATTAATTGCGAGGACTCCTAATGTAGGTGGACAATCTATTACTATATAATCGTAATCGTTACTAATATTATTTAGATGGTTTTTTAATATTTTTTCTCGGTAAACGGCACTGCTAATTTGCTCTATAGTAGCGGCTAATTTTATATTAGAAGGTATTACATTTAAACTATCTAAATAATCTTCTCTAACAATTGCTTTTCTAATTAATGTTTTTATATTTAATTTTTTGTTTGAGAAGGCTGCAGATATAGTTTGATCAGCTTGTTCAACATCTGGACAGTATATACAACTAGAATGTGCTTGAGGATCAAGATCTATTAAGAGAACTTTTTTGTCCTTTTGGTATAAACCATACGATAAGTTGACTGCTATGGTGGATTTACCGACTCCACCTTTTTGGTTTATTATGGCTATTATTTTACATGACATTATTTGCTCAATCGTAATACAGTTGTATTACGATTGTAATATATAATATATGACATGTCTATCAATTATAAAATTAAATTAGTATAACTCTCCGAATATATACACTACTAGCTCTTGTTAGATTCAGAGTTTATTACATCTCTAAGGTTTTGCAAGTGGTTTTGCGTTTGTAATATAAACATGAAAGTAATATATAAGATGCTTAGTATTATAAAAGTAATATTAAGTATCTTTTTGTGTTTCAATTATTATTTATAAACAGGTTAAGATAGGATATTGAGTGTAGAGTTAGTTGCAAAATAATAGTTTTTTATACTCTCTTTAAGCAATACAGATGTAATACATGTATATTACATCTGTATTGCTTAAAGAGAGTATTTATATCAAATAGCTGTTGATAAAAACTCTTTTTATAAGAAAGAAAAGATATTAGGAAAAACATAGTAAGTAATACAATAGTAATACTATTGTATTACTTACTAAGCTAAAATTTCTTTAGCTCTATACTAATTTAGTAGACGAATAGTTGTCATTTAATTTAAATAGTAAAGTAAGTGTATGGAAAATAATAGTCAAAGCTATCGGTTACCTAGGAATCCGATAGCTTTGTTAAGTGCGATCTAGAAATTGTTACCTATTTCTGCGATCCAATATGATGTAAAGCACTAGCGAAATAACAACTACGTTTATTATGTATACAACCCAAGAGTTAATTTTTTATAAATGATCTATAAACAAATATTTTTTTGTTATTTTAAGTTTTTAGTCCAGAAAACCAGTGTTTGTCGGTAAGGAAGATGGATAGCAAGAATTTAGCCAAAAAGGAGCTAAAAAGTTATACGGAAAATATATCGCTTTGCTCTTGTATGTGAAAATAAGAAATCTATAGTTTCTCGTGCAGCATTATTATTCATCTAAATACAAGTGCCCCCCTTCCGCATATTTTTTCTTTTGTTTTTTAATGAATTTTTATAAAATCTAATACCGCCTAACTCGTATATGTATTATGTATAAATTGTCTCGATTCATTCAACTATGGGTTCTTTTACCATAGGTACAAACCTTACTGGCATAAGATTTTCTTTTTTTATTTTATCCTTTATGCGAGTAATACGTATGAGTTCCTGAACAAACGTTCCGACCGGAATTATTAATCTTCCTCCTTCTTTTAGTTGATCTATAAGTGCTTGAGGTACATCCTCAGGAGCTGCCGTAACTATAATGGCATCAAAAGGAGAATTTTCCGGCCAACCTTTATATCCATCTCCTATACGTAAATGAATGTTTTTATAGCCTAATTTTTTTAGGCGTATTGCCGCCTCTTCTCCAAGCGGTTTTAATACTTCTATGCTATATACTTCCTTACATAGCTTAGATAATATAGCTGCTTGATATCCACAGCCTGTACCGATTTCAAGGACTCTTGAGTTTTGATCAAGCCCAGCAGACTCCGTCATAAAAGCAACTATGAACGGTTGTGAGATAGTTTGTTTGTAACCTATCGGTAAAGGTGAATCCTCGTAAGCAAGGCTTTTTAACTCATTAGGTACAAACAATTCACGAGGAACCTCGGAGACGGCTTTAATTACCCATGAATCTTGTATACCGCGAGATATAATTTGTTCCTTAATCATTTGGTCTTGTCCATTAATATACATAATACTACCTTTGTCATAATCATTAGTGAAATTAGTGTCCGTAAAATAGCCATGCGAATGAAAACAAATAATGAGAATCAAGTAAGAAAGAATTGAAAGACCATATGCCAAACACTACCGCTTCATTATAATGTCCGAATGTTAAAATATAAAATTTTACCTATCTTAGAGCCTGTCAGATCAGTAGATATAAGAGAGGAAGTTTTAGGAAAAACGAAGTCGAGTACCGCAGCGTACTTTTGGGTACGTGAGGAACGGAGACGAGTTTTGACGACAAAATTACCTCTTATATCTACTGATCTGACAGGCTCTTAGCAAGCTCGGCTTAATTTTGTATATAATGCCCCTATCTTCATATATATATTTTCTAAATATAGGGGCATCATTATAATAAATTTATCTTTTCTATTGATAATAACTCTTAAAATAAAATTAAGAATTTTTGAAAACCTCGAACCTACCTCGTTCATTATGAACAACTTACATGACCCATTTCTAATTTTTTAGCCATCTATTCAGCTTTTTTAATAGTTTCCTATTTTGTCTTAAAGGTACTCATATTACTTTCTTTTAATTCTTTAACATGCCATTGGTTATCGATCTTATCGTGAGTCACATGAAAAAAATGCCCTTTCCTTTCTTTGTTAGCCATATTGATAGTCCTCTCAATTAATTGTTAAAATTAAGTATTAATCATTCCATAAGCATACAACATTACCAAGAAATCGTTAACTCGTCTATCACTTCACTAACGCCGTTAACAGACCAAGCCGCGATTTTAGCCTCTCTCTCTTCGTCAAGATTTTGGACGCTACCTTTAAGAGTTACTTTACTACCGTCAACCTCAACCTTGATATTATTAGCGTCAATACGAGCATTGCGTTCAAACTCTTTGATAATTTTATCTTTGACCTCAGACGGACTAATACTCGGCTTAACTTTTATATTATTAATTACGGTCGTTACTCCATACAAGTCACGTACTGCTTTTTCTGCACGTACTTTTTGGTAATTATATTCTACATCGCCTACTAAAGTTAAACGACCGTTGTCGACCGCCACTTTAATTTTTTCTTGAGGAATAAACATAGACCATTTGAAAGCAGTGAGTGCTGCTTGAGCAATATCTGCATCACTTCTTTTATAAGATGACGCTAAATCAACTACTAGTTCATTAGCCACTCCTCTGACTTTTTCTAGCTTCTCAACCGCTTGTTCTGCCAAGTATTTTTCCGTGTAACTTTTAACCTTGCCGCCTAATACGACAATACCGTTATCTTTAACGGAAACAGTAATATTAGATTCATCTATGTTTGGTTCAAAGCGAAGTTGTTCCATAACTTTTGTATACAAACCACCATTAGCTACCATAATAACCTCCTATAATTGTTGAATTAGTATTAAGTACTCTAGGGTAGTACTTTCAGGCTAGCATATTAAAACTTAGAGTGCAATAGTACGAATTCACTATACTTATGATTAATTATTTTAGGATCTAAAGTGTAAATTTCTACATAGGTAGATTTATTCTGGTAAAACCACTTTTAGATGAGTCCGGCTTCTTCAGGCTTTATTTAAAAACACTTTGTTCAATAGTATATATATCTTGACCTACAAGATTCTTTGTTATTTCTTTGTAAATAATCTTTTTTAAATTATTGCTAATAGATTGTCTAATATATCCAAGCATTTTAGGTTCAGTTACAATGATTAGTCTTTTGTAATCCAAATTATCGTTTATTTTTTTCTCTAAAATCTCAGATGCTTTTTTAGCCGCTTCGTAATATTCTATATCTTTAGGTGCAGAATGTGGTTCAAATAATGACCCTGATGCGGATTTCTTTTGGTAATAACTTTCTGATTTTTCTTGTTTATGGTGATAGTGTTTTTCGAACACTATTGGCAAGTTTTCTAATTCTTTAATGATCTTGATTCCTTTTGCTTCGTATAGAATCATTTTAACACTACTAATAACTGCAATTAATTTTGTACCTAAGTCATTTTCCATATGCACCTTGAAGCTTAAATTATTAACAAAAGGTAAGATTTGAAATAAAGTAGTACTTATCAAAACTCAATATTCATATGCTTGTTATGACACTAATTATAAAGCACTAAAAACATGTTATAGATACTATTCAATCTCAACCCATTTACCGTCTCTGTTTTTATAATATTTCTTTTCAACTGCCGCCCATGCTACCTTATGTGCGACGACCTCTCTTGAATCTGTTCCTCGTCTTTTTTCCGGTAATTCATACTGATCCCAAGCATGATTAAAAGCTGCTCTATAGATATCTTGCGCATGCTCGGGTAAGTGGTTTTTTACCCCCTTTGGCAAGTCTGTATTATTTGCATACGGCATCTTTTCGCTCCTAATGATTATACCGAGTAGCGGCTATAAATAAACTAACGTTTGAGGGTTAAAATAAGTGATCATTCTTACACACTTAATCTATAGTCTTAGCTCGGTATTAATTATATTTACTTAAAGTTGATATACATTTAATCTACCTTTACTTATTTTAAGTTATTGTGCTTTGATAATTATAGCTACCGCCCTACGATTTAACCTCCATGCATTTTTATTATGACCTTCAACTTCCGGCTTGTCCTTACCGTATGTAACAACAGTTAATCTTCTTTGATCAATACCTTGCGTAATCAAAAATTTCTCTGCCGCTTCTGCTCTTCTCAACCCTAAAGCTAAGTTATAATTTCTACTGCCTCTTTCATCACAATGCCCTTCTATTGTAGCTATAACATTTGAGTGGGCTACTAACCATTCAGCTTGTTTCTTGAGTCGATCTTTAGCTTCTTGAGAAAGAATTGCACTATCGAAAGCAAAGTAAACTTTATTACCGATGTTTTTTTCAAAATCACTACGCAATATGCTTTCATCTTCTACTACGGTATTATGCTCCGGAATAACGATAACGGTTTTTTTGGTGCTACAACTAGTTAGGCTAAATAGAATTAGTAATAATCCGGCTTTCTTTATGAACATAATACACCTCCTCCTCAAGTTTCATTGGTTGCTGTAACTTATTTTGTATAATTTAAGCATAGTATCCATTTAAAATAGCTATGAGCTATCAATCTTAATTAACTTATTTTGCTTTTACTTCGATTCTCTTAGTACTACTTTCCTGTTTCTTACTTATCTCTATATTTAAAATACCGTCTTTAAAGGTAGCATTTATATCATCTTCATTGGTATTGTTAGGTAACGTTAGTGATCGTTGGAAAGATCCGTAATAACGTTCACGCATGAAATAATTTCTTTCTTTATTCTCAGTAGTCTCTTCAGTTTTTCCTTTTATTATTAATATATTATTATCAAGTTTAAGCTCTACATCATTCTGCTTCACTCCAGGTAATTCCGCTTCTATAAAATATTTATTATCTGTCTCTGATATATTTATTCGCGGTAGAAGACTTGCCCTCATTCCTTCGGATAATAAAGGAGAAGATAGCCTATTAAAATCATTAAAGAATTCCTCAAATATATTTGAGATATTGCTTCTATTGTTGGCTATGTCGGTGGATCTACTTCTAAAGATTGGTAAATTGAATGTCATATTAGCCTCCTAAAATAATTATTGTAAAAAATACTATCCATAAAGTTGTGTAGCTTATTAATTTATTAACCTAACTATAACTACACAATTACGATTGTAGGCTTATGTCTCATATGAAGTCAAACAATTATATTAGTGAAACATAGTGGTTTTGGGAGGATTTAGTCTACGTCTTTTTCAGTCGCAATTTTTCTCTTCAATAGACTAAAGCTATATTAATGTTTTTTATACTTTGATAAGTAGGAGAAACTTATAATTTAAAGTCATACGAATTAGCTAAACCGTAAATGGAAGTGGTTTTTAGAAGAGATAAAATAAATATAAGCCTAAAATATTTATTTCAAAATATATAATTAAAGGATACAATTCATTATTGTATGACGTTATAACCTATCTGTGCTCGGTAATTAACGATAAGCTGAAGAATAATGATGTAATTTAAGCTGAGACTGGATTAATGCGCAGGGAGAGTGAATATGACAGAAACTCTTAGGCAAATTATTGTTGATAATGCGTTGCCTTTTTCAGAAATGGATATAAATTATGAAATCTTGAGTAACCGATTAAGTGCTGCGTCTATAGTGTTACTTGGAGAAGCAACTCATGGCACAGATGAATTTTATCGCATTAGAAGTCAAATAACTAAAAAATTAATCACCGAATATGGTTTTAATGCCGTTGCTATAGAAGGAGACTGGCCTGACGTTTACCAATTAAATCGTTATATACAAGGCTTTTATCCTAAAAATACCGCGAATCAAACTCTTTCATGTTTTAAGCATTTTCCTTTATGGATGTGGCGTAACAAACCGATATTAGAACTTATCAAATGGTTAAGAAATTATAACGACGAGTTAAAACTATCCGATAATAAAATCGGTATATACGGTCTTGATCTATATAGCCTTCATACTTCAATTGAAGAGATAATTAAGTTTTTAGATAAACATGATCCGGCAGCGGCTGCAAAGGCTAGAGCTCGATATAAATGCTTAGATACGGCTATACATGATCCTGAAATATATGGGTTTTTGTCTAATATTAATTTAACGGTATCATGTGCTCAGGCCGTAACCGAACAATTAATTGATTTAAATCAACAAGCTTATTTCTTTATGAAAGAACATACGGAGGTAGAGAAAGACGAATATTTTCAGCTCATTCAAAATGCCAATTTAATCAAAAGTGCGGAAAGTTATTATAGAAATATGTTTAGAGAAGAAATCTCTACTTGGAATTTGCGTGATAAGCATATGTTCAATACATTGCAAAATATTCAAGGCTATCTTAGTAAAAAACATAAAAAACAAGCTAAAATTATTGTTTGGGCACATAATTCTCATATAGGTAATGCAAATGCAACGGATATGGGAAAGAAAGGAGAATTTAATATCGGACAACTTGTCAAAGAATCATACGGTGAGCATAGTTTTTCTCTTGGATTTACCACTTATTCCGGAACCGTAACGGCGGCAACTAGGTGGGGCGATAAAGGAGAGACGAAACATATCAAACCCGCTTTATCCGGAAGTTATGAAAACTTCTTTCACATATGAGATTCACAGACATTGTTTCAATTTTTTGTCCCTATGTTCTATTGTAAGAATAACTTAAAATTGGCATTTTACGTTGTGTACGATCTATTGCATAAAAGTAATTTTAGCGAATGAGCGCACCTAAAACAGGCTTTGTTGCATGAATCAGAATTTGGACGTGTTGTTTAATTTTGTTAAAAATCAGGCAATTTTTTTGGTAGCCGGCATGCCGAGTTTTGTCATGACAT
>NZ_CP112945.1 GCF_034366785.1 Candidatus Trichorickettsia mobilis | reverse complement strand
TAAGAAACGAACGAAGCTTACGCTAGGCTTCAAGAGCTTCCGTTCAGCAAAAATTACTATTACCGGTATAGAAAACATTCGTATAATTCAAAAAGGACAGTTAATCGGATCTAATGACAATCCTTCTACTTATCAAAACTTTAAAATGCTAATAGCTGCATAACCGCTAAAGTCTTAATTTTGTCGATCAAGGCAGAATGCGTTTTATAGATGCGACAGAACCGGTTTCCTAACAAAACCAATCAGCGTTAGATTTAGAAAATGTTTCTTTAGTATGTTTATTGTAAAAATTTAGGTTTAGTTTTGGCATACCAGCTATGTTAGGAAAAGTACACATAATTACCGCCAGTTAATTATAATTTAGGTTTTAAAATAGTCTTAGAATGACAAACCCAAAGAGCAGAGACCCTATGATTAAATCTGAATTGACACTAGAAATTTTAAAAGAGCAAGCTGCTATATTTGCAGAAATTGAGAGTCTTTATAACGAACCAACATTATACGGAGTCACAGACGGTAAAGCTGTCGGCACTTATTTAGAACATAAATTTACTGCCTATCTTCTAGAAAATTATAGTTATGCTAAAGGTAATTCTGCGTCTGGAATTGACATACCTGATTTAGAGGTTGACATAAAGGTTACAAGCATCAGGCAACCACAATCTTCTTGTCCTTTTGAATCAGCTCGTCAGAAGATTTATGGGCTTGGTTACAACTTATTGGTCTTTGTTTACGAAAAAACAGACCAGCCTAATATTCAAACATCCCGTTTGAATATTCACCATACTATCTTCGTTGATAAAGAGCGTACAGGTGACTTTCAGACTACCAAAGGAATCATTAATATTCTAGAGAACGAGGGTAATATTGATGATTTAATAGCCTTCATGCAAGAACGAAATCTTCCTATTGATGATATTGAGGCAAAGAATTTAGCAACAAGAATAATCAGCCATCCGCCTGTGTTAGGGTATCTAACAATGTCAAACGCACTTCAATGGAGGCTCCAATACGGTCGTATAATACAAAAGGCTGGGGAGGTAGAAGGCATATGGAAAATAAGATAAAAACAGTTTGTGAATATGGAGACTTTCAAACCCCGCTAATTTTAGCTGAGCAGGCTATTAGTATACTAAATAAGCTTAATTTAGAACCATCATCAATAGTTGAACCTACTTGTGGAAAAGGAAGTTTTTTGATGGCTTCATTAAGAGCCTTTCCTCACTACAAAAACGCTCTTGGTATTGATATAAACCAAGTATATACAAATGAATTGATAGAGAAAATAAAAGATCCGCGGATCAATATCATAAGTGCAAATTTTTTTACTTACAATTGGAAGGATGCTATAAAATCATTACCTGAGCCAATTCTCATAGTTGGAAACCCTCCGTGGATCACTAGTTCAGAACTTGGTATTTTAAGAAGCTCAAATCATCCCCAAAAATCTAATTTTCAAGGAATGAAAGGGCTTGAAGCCCTTACGGGAAAAGGTAATTTTGATATTTCAGAATGGATGTTACTCCAATATATCGATTGGCTTCAAAAACGAAAAGGCCTCATTGCTGTTCTATGTAAAACTACCATTGCTAGAAAAGTTCTAATTCATGCATGGAAGTACGGCATAAATATAGGTCATACAAGAATCTATAAAATAAACGCTCTTAAATATTTTAATGCTGCTGTCGATGCTTGTTTTTTTATAGTTGATTGTACTACTAATATCTGTAAAGAAAAAGGTTGCGATGTTTATGAAACTTTAGATGATGAGTTTCCTTCTAACACGATTGGATATCATAGTAACATGCTAATCTCCAATGTTATGCTATTTAATAAAAACAAAGAATTTATTGGTCTCGACCCTTACTACTCATGGCGTTCAGGTGTAAAACATGACTGCTCAAAAATTATGGAATTAGAACGGATAGATCATAATTATATTAATGGAAATAATGAAATCGTAGAATTAGAAGAAACAAAAATTTTTCCTCTATATAAAAGCTCAGATATTAACAAAGAACATCTACGACTCAGAAAATATGTGTTAGTTACTCAAATATACGTAGGAGAAGAAACAGAAAAAATTAAAAAATACGCTCCTAAGACTTGGAAATATCTTATGTCTCACGCTGATAAATTAGATAAAAGAGGTAGCTCAATATATAGAAATAAGCCACGCTTTTCAATCTTTGGAATTGGCAATTATTCCTTTTATCCGTGGAAGGTAGCAATCTCTGGCTTTTATAAAAATTTAAAATTTAAAGTTATTTCTCCTATTGGTGGGAAACCAGCTATGGTAGATGATACTGTATACTTTCTCGGTTGCTCTTCTGAACAGGAGGCATTAACGCTTGAGAGGGTTTTGAACTCGGACATTACTCTTAATATTCTTAATTCTATGATTTTCTGGGATAATAAACGCCCTATAACTATAGAACTTTTGAAATGGGTCAACATTTCAAAAATATATCAAGCAATTTTGGAAGCCGAAAAATAAATATTAAAAAGCAAAGGGTATCAACTATGTTTAGCGATAAAAATTTAAATATTTAGGGTTTAAATTTTTATCGCTAAACATAGTTGATACCAGTAAACCCTATAAATACCTTAAGAACATGTTCTTGTTGCGGTGTAGTAGATAAAAATAGTCGAATTCGTCAAGAATGGTATGCGTGCTTACATTGTGGGTACGAGATACATGCAGATACGAACGCTGCTATTAACATTTTAGCGGCTAGACGAGTCGCTTTAGCTTGTGGAGATATAACCTTACATTGAGTTAGGTTAGCCCAAAAATCCTAGTGTCAAAAGATAGCTAGGAATCACCTTACTTTAGCTAGGTGAGGACGTCAAGTTGGTTTGTCTTATCTCAAAAACACAGGATTTAGGCTTTCCAAATCAATGTTGAGTTTTCTTAAAATTTTGTATTAAAAAACGTTCTAAAATTAGTGCCAATAGGCTTTATTGAAAAACGTCATATAATTTGTGTTTTTGGAATATTTTTTGGAAAGTGCTTTCAAGTGGTATGCTTCACTACTAAGAATAAATAATAACACCTATTATAACTGTTGTTGCCCCAATTAAGCCTGCTACTTCTGCGTATATCAAAGGTTTTGAGGAGATTATCATACCATACAACATCCAATTTAGTAGAAGAAAGAAACTTATAATGTAAGCAGTTAATGAAATATCTGATGCTGATTTAGTAGTAAATATTTTCCAGGCTTGAATATAATGCATCGATTGACCTACGGTGCCTATTACTACCATATATTTTATATAAAATGCTTTGATACAGGCCTTATTAAAAAGAAAAGCCTTACGCTTGATGTATCTGTAAAATCTATACATTGAAAGATATATGATATAATAATAAAAATATTTAGTTTTTTATATTTTTCCTTAGCTAAAAAGTAAAGTACCATCTTGTTATGGAGAAAGTGATTCAAATTTTTATAGTTTAAAATTAAGCTACGTTATTAGCCCGTAAATATTGATACAAAGTTTCACGGCTAATATTAAATTCTTTCGCTATTTGGGTTTTACTTTCGCCATTAGTTATTTTTTCTTGTAACGCTTTGAGTTGATCATTATCTAAGGATTTTTTCCTACCCTTATAAACTCCTTTTTTCTTAGCGATTGCGATTCCCTCTAATTGTCTCTCACGTATTAAAGCTCGTTCAAACTCAGCAAATGCTCCCATTACTGATAATAGTAAATTAGACATCGGAGAATCCTCACCAGTGAATTTTAGATTTTCTTTAACAAATTGAACCACCACTTGTTTTTGGTTAAATTGTTGTACTAAACGCCTAAGGTCATCTAGGTTTCGTGCTAACCTATCTATGGAATGAACAATAATTGTATCACCATCTCTAACATAATTTAGCATTTCGACAAGGGCAGGGCGTTTTATGTCTTTACCAGAACATTTATCAGTAAAGATTTTATCTAATTCAAAATTTTCTAACTGTCGTTCGTGATTTTGCTCAAAAGTGCTAACTCTGATATAACCTATGGTTTTACCATTATTCATAATGAAAACTTAATTAGGTTAACCTGCATATTTAAATCTTTTTAAAGCTGCAGCTTTACTATCAAAAGTTACAGTATATTCACAGTTATGTAGCTTATTTATTTTACCTAGCAAAATATCAGAAAAATCAGCAGTAAATTTTTCGTAATCACTAAGACAAAGCCACAGGATTTCGTGATACTCAAATGCAAATTCTATTGTAGACAATATAGCCTGCAGCGCATTTACTATTTCTTTTTTATTATATTTATAACCTCGTTCTAAAACCCGGATTAGTTCGCACAAAACTATATTACTAATAAATATTGATTCTGGTTTATTTTCATACTGATTGATTATTCTTGAAGCTATTATCAATTGAGTTTCATCATCTTGAGTTAGATATCTAACTAAAATATTGGTATCAATCCCTATCATATGAATCTCTAATAATAGTATCCATTTCTGTACAACTTAAGATATTGTTAGGTTTAGGCAGAATTCCTTGTAATTTCCTTACAGATTTATTAATAGGCACAAGCATTATATATTCATCATGAATAATAAATTCTAATTTTATACCGGATAATAAATTCATTTTATTCCTTATAGTAGTGGGAATGGTTATTTGACCTTTACTCGTAAGTGTAGAATAGCAATTCTTCATATTAACCGCATATTATTTGAAAACTCTATATATTATAATAAAGTAAGGAGTAACAGGAATCAACAGAATAAACTATAAAATGAAAGAATATATAGAGTGAGATTGTCAGGTTAGACTTTAAGAGATAGCTAAATTAATGTCAAGTTAATATAATATTGACTTTAAATTGACAATTTATGAGGGTAGGTTTGACATCAAGATAGGGTACACCCTATTTGCTCATGCAACTACGGAGATGTATTGGGCGTTGTTAGAGAAAGAAGTAAAATTAGCCTTACTACTATTTACAACAAAGTCTTATTTTTGCTAGGATATTTAAAACTTTATCGAGTATTTTTATGAAGCATATTTTATTTACATTTATATTAATATCAAGTTTAGTAGGGTGTACTACTAATCGCACTATAATTAAAGAAGCTCCACCTTCATCACAAGTAATAGTACCAGTACCAGAAAAAGAAGTAATAATTAATAGGTAGTTTTGAAATAATTCTTGATAAGATTACCTATAAGAAGAGTGCGATAAAATAAGAGTGTACTAAAGTTAGATAGCTTTTACAGTTTTATACCATTCAACCCTAGATAACCAGAGATCTTTTAGGGACTTGTGCTCCCTTATTATGTACCCGTAACTCTCTTTGGTATATCGCTTAACATTAGTTATATTAGGCTTGATGGAACCAACATAACATATAAATTGTAAAATTTTACAGGAGACGCCTATGCCTATTTTTAAAAGTACTATTTTAGTGTTAGTAATTAGTCTTTCTCTTTGTTCATGTAATACTTTTGAAGGAATGGGGAAAGATATAAAAAATGGTGGCAAAAATATAGAAGGCACAGCTAATAAGCATAAGTAAGATGGTTAAGCAGTAACCTCAAGGTAAAGAATGATAATAAAGTGAAGAAAATTTCTCTCATTAAAAATAAACAGCGTTAATGGTAAGCTTATAAACACCTCAAACTAGGAGCGCTGCTCGAAGATCCAAATCCCAATTGGGAAGTTTCTATGAAAAGCTAGTTTCTAAAGGAAAGAAAAAAGTGATAACTCTAACTGCTTTGACGAGAAAAATAATAGTAATTGCCAATGCTAAAATACGGGATTTACTAAAGCAATCAGAGCCGATAAAAATTTAAATATTTATTATTTAAATTTTTATCGTTAAACATAGTTGATACTTAAAACTCAAATAGATGGGTTTATTTAAGATCACTACTATGCCATCTTATTTATTTGGCGCTTCTTATAAAAATGACCTGTATGGATGGAATCAACTATGTTTCGCGATAAAACTTAAATTCTAAATATTTAAATTTTTATAGCGAAACATAGTTGGTGCCAAGAGGTGTCGTTGATTTACCGTTAGCTTAGATCCATGTCACAATTTTCTGAAGGCTGTTTATTATTACCTGCAAGCTCAGCATAATAATTAGTACACTCGTTATTGCTACCATTTAAATTACCATAATAAAACATCTGAAAAAAATTACTAACTGTTTTTTGATAAGCCGATACCTGGTTCAGGTAATTACTAAAAGCAGCCGCTTGTTGAAGAAAGTCATCCTGGTTTATATAATTACTAAAATGAGTAACGGCATATGGATCTCTATATTCTTTTTCATCTAGTTTTCCTGCCATTAATAATTTAGCATCAAGTTCTGAAATATTAATATCTGGTATATCAACTAGAAATTTATTTAATAATTTGGGAAGCAGTTCATACTTTGAGCATTTAGATGTAGATAAGTAGTTGAGTACCTCCAGTTTATCACTCTCTTTAGCTAAAGAAGATAATAGATTGGTTACTTGCTCATTCACATTGAGCCCCTTATTAACTGTAGCTAAATATTGTAATAACTTTCCCCATGGTGATGAAGAATCACATATAAAATCAGTGACTGCATTATTTGTTTCTAGAGCTTTAACCAGTGCTTTTATTCCTTCACTACTTAGCTGAGGATTGTAACTCAGGTCAATTGACCTTATTGTATTATTATTATTTTTTAAAGCTAAAGCTAAAACTTTTGCTCCTTCATCACTGATCCTATTATGGCTCAAATCAACTGAGATTAGTTCGTTATTATACATTAAAGCTCTAGCGAGATTTATGGCTCCTTGATTACCTATATTGTTATAGCTTAAGTTTATCGATTTTATGCAGCTATTATTTGCTAAAGCTTCAGCTACCCTTCCTGCTCCTTCATTGCATAAGTGATAGTGGCTCGAATCAATTGTTGTGTAGTTCTGATCATTCTTTGTTATTAATGCAATTAATTCATCTCGGCTTTTGGATAATTGTGATTGGATTGGTTTTTTTTTCATGCATTACCTCTTTAATTAATGCTTAACTCTATAGCTATATTGAAGAACCTAGTAAAATCGGATTTTATTCTTTGCTTAAAAAGGTTTTTAATAAATTGTTTAACAAAAGTCAATAGTTTTTGATTATAAATTACTTAATATTTACTAAAAAGGATAGGGTAGGTCATCAACTTGACGGTTGTAAGTTTGGATCATGTTATAACACTTTCTAGAGTAGTTGTAGCTATGGCTTTATACTACTCTTAAGAGAGTTAAGTAATATACGTAGCTATGGCCACGTATACTGCACGGGCGTGAGCGACTGTTTGACGGTAGATCACTTAAAGATCGTAGGTATCTAGGTACTCTAGCCCTTCTCCGAGACGTTTGGATAGTTGAATGGGACGGCTTAAGCGCACCCGCTTACAATCGCAAACATATGCAATTAAAATCTCGAGGTACTTATGAAAGACTATCATAGCTTTATTGGAGTTGACATAGGAAAGTTTAGCTTTGTTGTATCTGTTTATCAAAACAAAGAAACGAAAGAATTTGAAAATAACTCTCAGGGCATTTTATTATTCCTTGAGCACTATAAACCCTTTCTTGGTAAATCATTATGTGTACTAGAAACTACAGGAGGGTACGAGCTAGAGCTATTAATGACTTTATGCAATAACAACATCTCAGTTCACCGTGCGAATACATGTAAGGTTAAAAATTTTATACGTTCCTATGGTAATAGGGCAAAAACTGATAAATTAGATGCTAAAGCCTTAGCATTATACGGGTTTGAACGCAGAGATAAGCTTGAGCTATTTGTAGTTAAATCTACTAATGATTTAGAGCTTTATCAATTAGCGCTGCGCAAATAGGATTTAATGAAAATGCTTATAGCTGAGAAAGCTAGAATGCAAGCGCCAAACATTAAATTTACTAAGGCAAGCTGCAAGTTTATGATTGATACTATATCTGAGCAAATAGGATTGATTAATGAACGTATTAATGCGCTAGTACAAGCTAATAAAACTTTGAGCAGCAAGAAAGATATTTTAAAAAAAATATCAGGTATAGGAGAAGTTAGTGCTAATCAACTGCTAATATTGCTTCCTGAGTTAGGTACATAACAGAAAACAGGTAGCAGCTTTGGTAGGACTTGCCCCTAGAGCAAATGATAGTGGTACATATAAAGGATACCGCAGTACAATGAGTGGCAGAGATAATATAAAACCTATATTATTTATGACCGCTATGGCTGCTAGAAGATCCAAATCCCAATTGGGAAGTTTCTATGAAAAGCTAGTTTCTAAAGGAAAGAAAAAAATGGTAGCTCTGACTGCTTTGATGAGAAAGATAATTGTAATTGCAAACGCTAAAATATGCGATTTACTCAAGCAATCAGAGCCGATAAAAATTTAAACCCTAAATATTTAAATTTTTATCGCTAAACATAGTTGATACCATTAAACCTTATACAACGTATATAACCATAAGAGTTCGCGGCCGCGAACTAAATAGCCAAAAAATTACATTAATAATTAAATCCTATATTCAGGTTTATGTTTAGCTAATTTAGCGATAGCATCGCTTAAACAGTTAAGTAAACTAATAATCATATTGGAAATTGCTGAATTGAGGCTATATATAACCAGGATAGTCAAAGCTACCAGTTACCTAGGAATCCGATAGCTTTGTAGTAGGGTGGTCTAGAAACTGTCGTCAATTTCTCCTATCCAATGTGAAAGTCACATAGCGATAACTAAGTACGTTTATTATATATACAACCTAAGGGTTAATTTTTTGTAAATAAATAACTTATAAATAAATGTTTTTTATTAATTTGAATTTGTTTTTTGCTTCAAGTTACTAACTATAGTAATTACAAATTGATAGAAAGAAATAAAGTATAGCGCTTAATTGGCTATTGATTAAAATTTCTGAAGGAATAACTATTATCTTTTATAGAATTGAATCATATAAGCGCATTGCTTGAATCCAAGGCTTGTATTTGTAATTTCTTTGACTTGAGTAGTGGGTAGAGCATACTTATTTGTTTATACAGCTATGCGATTAATTCTCTATACACAATTGCTTTTAAGGTGTTCGTAAATTGTGGGTTATGAACATAGGGGAAAATAGTGTCCGGAAATTAGGTTAGAATAATTTAAGGCTATAATAGTGTATAAAGTAATCGCTTGATAACTTTTACCGCTCAGCTCAATTTGAATTAAGGAATCATTGCCATAATCAAAATTATGAAATAATTGCTTGTAGGTGAAAGATCGACATATTTTTAAGTTTATGCTCTATAATTTTCATTTCTTCATATAAATTTCCAAAATCTAAACTTTACAACCACATCTTGTCCATTTTCTAAAGACCAACGCCTTATTGATCTTATAGTAATGACCGGTGATTTTATAGACGGACACGTTGATCTTGTACTAGTTTTCCGAACACTGAATCATGCATTGATAATAAATTTTGTTCGAATAATACAGGCATGTTGTAAGCGATAGTAGAGTGTCTACGTATACGGTTATAATAGCATTCGATATATTCGACAATTGAAGATTTGGCTATTTCTCTAGTTTGGTACCTCATATCATTA
>NZ_CP112944.1 GCF_034366785.1 Candidatus Trichorickettsia mobilis | reverse complement strand
TAAAAAAACTAAAAAACACAAAGATTTTAATATCTGTACTACGTTAATCAAAGAGAAACTAAAGACTTTATCGCAAGAGAAAGCCGATAAAGCCCGAAAGTTTGCTTATTTCTTATTTTCAAAAAAACTGGCTAAGGGTTATGCCGCTAGTCTCGATAAAAATGAACTAGCAAAACAATTTATTCATCACGCAGCTACTTGGAAGCCAACAAAAATTTACTGTAACTCTAAAGATAAACAAATAGATACAGCATTATCAGTAGCTTGGAAAGCAGTGGTAAAAGGAACTTGGCAAGCTCCGTTAGAGTGGAATAAAGCTCAAGCTTTACAGCACGAATATATTGATTACCGTAATAAGTATCTGGAATCAGGAATTTTATCACAGGAATTAAGGTCATTAGAATCAACAGTAAAAAACGTACTAGGCATTGATAATTCTAACCTGTCTGGAAGAATTACTACATACGTAACAACTTTATTATCTGCAAATAAAGTAACTAACACCACAGAAGATCATGCAACTGAAATGATAGGTACAAGTAGTTATAAGCTTTATGATCATTCAGCTCCGGTTATGCCACTAAAGTGTGTTGAGGATAATCATTCCACACTATTACCAGAAGAAGCTTTGCGTCATAGTTCTAAGATAGATAATGCTGAAGAAATAAGTAATAATGACATAAAACTAGAGCCATGCATAACAAATGATTTTAAGAAAATAAATTCTACCTTAACTAAAATTATAAACAACTTAAAAAAGAAATAAAAAAGTTAATTAAAATCAATAACATTAACGCTTTATTAATTATTCTGTTGTATAAAAATCACTAGGCTGTTTTGTAGCATAAGAAAATTAAGATACTAGACATTTATGACTATGAACAAAAGAAACTTACCACATCTTACTAAGTTTAAAAATAATTCATTAATAATATTGATTGTAATTTTCATTAGTTATGGAATTTTGATATTCTTTCTATATCAGTATTACCAAGATAAAGTTGAGGTAAAAAAATCCCAAATCCTTTATGATAATTACAACAAAATAGCTCATGTTAGTGTAAATAAGATTACTTCATTATTACAACATTTATCTGGCAGTCTTGAAAATAAGGATTTTTCAATTAGCAGTAATACTAGAGATATTGAAATATGTCTTGATAAGTGTATAAATTATAACGTTTTCCGTTTTGGCGCTTTAATAGATCAATGTGTTCCAGATTTTATTCATTACAGAATAGAATTAAATAAAAAATTTCTTTACGCGAATTTTAAAGAACAAAATTACCAAATAGAAAAAATATATCATATCAACAGCCGAAATCAATTTAGTATCAGTGTATCAATTGACGATATATTTTGGGAGAAAATAAAAGCAGAAATTAAAGAACCTGTTTTGCTAGTAACTTTGGCATTTGGAGTTAATGCCTTATTATTGTACATTTTATATAAACTCTCAATTAAATATCTTAACAATGCTTACGCGTCTGATTATCAAGATAATTATAGAAAAGAATTAGAGAGGCTTAAGTATGAGCAGCAACAAGAGTTAAAAAATTGTAAAGCATCTTTGATGAATAAGATTTGGAATCTAAATTTTAGTAAACAAAAAGATTTAGAGATCAATTGCTTGTTCGCTATGGAAGCTAATAAAATCGCTCTAATTAACGAGAGTTTTGATAGTAATCAAGAAAATGTAATTAAGAATTGTCGTCTAGAAAATTCTGATGATCAAGTTCCATGCTCTATAATCCTATATCAACAAGATAAAATAGAGGAAATTAATGTTACACAGTTAATTGACTTATTAAATGATAGATTTGAACAGGAAGATGAAAATATAACCATAAAAATTACCAGTAGAGTAAAAGAAGTTTATTTTGCTTCTAAAGCCTCATTATATCAAATTATTTATAGTTTAATTAGTTATTTAATTTTTATGATAAATAAACAATCACCTACAGCTAAACACAATATCGGATTAGTTATAGATAATATAGGAAGATTAGTACAACTACGTTTTGAGTACGACGGGTTTCCTATTAGGGAAGAAAAAGAATTATTAAAAATGTCAAATTATTTTTTTAAGACACATGCTAATCCTTTTTTGTTAAATGTGACTCAAGTCTTTAACACATTAAGAATAAACGGATTTGATTGCAATGTAAGCCATGACCGGCTTAATGTTATAGATATTTTCAAAAAAAAACAGATAGATAATCAAAAAATGACAACACAAAATAATGTAATTTTTCTATCTCCCTTTATTGAGAAAAAATGAAAAAATGTACATAATTTTGAAGTTTAATTTTTTACAGCTGTATAACTACTTTAGTAAATAAGTTTGGTAAAAAAATGAGTAAAGACTTAATAAAAAATACTAAGCATTACAGTATTGCTTTACTGTCTATTGAAGCTAATTTTACTCAGAATTTAGTAAAATTAGCGCAAGAGAATTTTGCTGATTATTATGATGGTTATATTTTAAATGATAATGCACTACCTCATATTACACTTTGTAATTTTACTGCTGTAGAAGAATCAATAGGCTTAATATGGGATTTAGTGAAAAAAGAGTTGTTTAATGATAACCTAATAAGATTTAAGGGTATTTATTTTGATATTGAGCATAATCATAATAAAGAATATATTTGGACAGGATTATCTGTGGTGAGACTTAGTAGTATAATAAGATTACAAGAAAAGATTTACGCTCTATTATCAGCTCAAGATGGTTGTCATCCATTAACCTTATACGGTGATTCCTATTTCCCGCATTTAACTTTTGCTCGTCTTAGAAATATGGATACCATAAAGACTTTAAAATATATTGATAATAATATTTTTATAAAAACACATATATTTAGAGGGTCACTAGGAATTATTGATAAGAATGGAGTATATCAACAACCCATCTTTCAAGCTTAATCATTTTACTCATGAATAAACATCAAAATAACGTATTGTATTATTTCAAATGAATAAGTATCTGTTATTAATTATACTACTAATTACTAATAAGGAGTTATTTGCGCATGGACAAATATATAATGTTGTTACTCCAGTTAGTTATTTTGTAGATCATATAAAACAACTAAATACTTTAAAAAGTTACTTAAGCAAATATAAGACGGTAAGTGTAGTAGGTACAAGCGGTATAGGTAAAACACAACTTATCAGAACTTATGTATATGATAATAAAAACCAATATAAATTAATTTGGTTCTTTGATTGTAACTTAGATTTAAACAAAGAATTTTTAAAATTAGCAAAACAACTAAATAAATATTACGATGCTGGCATATCGGAGGAAGCGGAATTATCAAAAAAAGAGGTAATGCAATTTTTAGTAAAAAGAAGTGATTGGCTGTTAGTATTTGATAATCTAATGATAAATAAAAATGATAAAGTTCAAGATATAATAAACTGGGAGCATAATGGCAATGTTATAATTGCATCTCAAGATAATGAGAGTTTACCATATACGGTTATTATAAATTCGTTTGATAAAAAAGATGTAGTAACTTTAGCAGAAAATTTATTGGATAATGGTAGTTCAGAAGATGTAGAGTTTCTTTATTCTGCCTTCAAAGGTTATCCTATTTTAATAGTACAAGGGGCTCAATTATTGAATAGAGTGAAAGGATTAAGTAGGGATGAATATAAGAAAAAGGTTTATCAATCTGTAGATAAAATCAAATTAAATATTGAATTAGCAATTAAAGAGTTACCGACTTCAGCAGTTAATTTATTAAGTAAGATCGCTTTAATCAATAATCAGGCTTTTTCAAAAAATTTATTAAAAATCATAACTGATTATCCGGATAATTTAGAAAATGATATTTTTCAATTATCCAAATTGATGTTGATATCTAACGTTGAAGCAAATGAACAAAACCCCATATTTGAAATGCATGATATTATTTCACAGAAGGTATTAGAAATAGATAAAGATAAAAATAATAAAAAACACTTGGAGGATATTCTTACTAAATTAATAGATTTTATGCCTAACAATATTTTAGAAGGGCATCGGTTTAGACAAGAAGTAAGTATAAGTGAAAATCTTGAAATAATTTTAAAAAACGCACAAGCTTATCATGCTGATATTTATAAAATCATGATATTAAACGCAGTTTTGCTTACTGATTATATTAACAACTTTGATTATTATAGTGCAGAAGAGAGTATAAATTGGTTTAATGATTGTGATAACAAAAGGAAATTTAATTATTTTTTTATGAGTAATGAAGAAAAACGTGCATATGGACAGTATTTGACAAATATCGGAGGTTATCATAAGAGAAGATTTGTTGATGATAATACAGCGCTTAAATATTATCTAAAAGCCAAAAAAGTATTCGATGATGTAAAAGGCCATGAGTCAATAAAATGCAATTTATACTATAATTTAGCATTTGCTAATATTTCATTAGGGTATATTGATCAAGGAAAAAATTATATTAAGATGGTTGAACAGTTGTTTGATCATGGTTTGGTAGATAGTAGCGATAGAGTATTATTACATTTGGCTAAGGTAAGATTATTTTTTATCCAAGGGGAATATTTTAATGCACTTAAAGAAGCTAATATAACTATAGAAGCGTTTACTAAAAATGGGATTGATTCTAACGATTTACTGCTTACTAATATTTATTTGCTCAAAGCTGAAGTATTAAATGTTATAAAAAAGTATGAAGCGGCTTACGTACAAACTCAGCAATTATACAAGATGTATAAGCCAGTAAAAAAAGAAGATCATGAGGTATTTGGTCGTATTTATACACAGATGGCTAGAAGCGAGTTAGGACTAGGGAGACAAAATAAGGCTTTAGCTCATATTAAGAAAGCCATAGCAATATTTTTATCTGATGATAGAAGAAATCCAAAAAAAGCCGATTATCCTGAGGATCCAGATTTAGCAGCTAGTTATGTGGTACAAGGCGATATTTTCTTTGTTCAAGATAATCTTAAACAAGCAATAGAGTTTTATAAAAAGGCTCAAATTATATATTTTTATTTATATAGAAACAGAAGTAAAAATATTGCTCATATAAGCCATCTATATACACAAGGAGGTAAGGCCGCTTGTAAAGCAAATGATTTATACAATTACAAAATTTTTAGTGAAACTCAAGTTAAAGAATTTGGTGTAAATCATCCAAATACGGTTACTATGTTTGAATATTGTAATCAGCATGAGATGGATTTGTGATTTAAAAAAACTAAGATTTATTATACTTGTCTACAATCCAATGAATAAATCTATCATCGATACAAGGAGGATCGATTTTAATAGCGTATTGATATATTTCTTTAATTAGAGCATTTAATTTATCAATCGTAAAGCTTAAGTCCTTTTCTATAATTACATTAACTGTTGCATCAGTAACTTCACTAAATATCTTCATTTGTTCTTTGTTTAAAGCATCAATATTTACCTCATTATCTGACAATATTGATTCTAAAGAAACGTCTAGAGCTCTAGCAATAGAGCGTAAAGTATTTGCGCTAGGATTTTTAGATGCTCCAGTCAAAATGCTATTAATAGTATTTTTATTTAATCCAGTCGTTTTTTCGATATCTGAAAGTGTCAAATTTTTTTGCGACATCATTTCAGAAAGCTTGAGTTGTAAGTTAGCCATATGTTCTTAATTCTAACATTATTTAAATAGCTAGAATGATACAGCAGAAAGTATAAAACTTAAACAATAAAATACTTTTAGAATATAGTTTATAATCACCACATTTAGTAAAATAATTGAACTTTATATATTTAACAAATAATGGTTTACTTTACTATTTATATAATATAGTATATTTACTATATTATATAGTACGAAATGCATACTATATATTTTAAAGACGTGAGTCCCAATGAGATTAAAGAAAATTAAAAGTATAGAATAATTGAGATACAAATAAAAAAACCAGCACTCTCATAGGTCAGCAAACTTAAAAGAGAATACTGGTTTAAACACACAACGTTCTAACAAACGCAGGTAACTATGCTTATAACACAAAACCATTCCGGCTGCAATAGTGCAGGCGGTGTGACTGACAATATTTCTCTCAACGGGAATATAGTACCGCATATCTGGTATCATAAGCTAACTCGTGCAGGCGGAAAGTCTGATACGGTAGCTATTACCATTCTATCCGAATTAGTATTTCTACATCGTTATCAAAGTAACAGCGAATTTCAGTTAAAGTTCTCATACTTCAAACAAAAATTCAATTTTGGTCTATCTCAAGTTAAAGCAGGAATAGTTAGGCTTGAAAAAGCAGGTCTGGTTAAGCGTGATCTTAGAACTGTACGTATGTATGGTAGATTATTCACGAACGAACTGTTTTTGATACTTAATATTGTAGAAGTTTTAAAACTTACAGATCAACCGCAGACAAAAAAATTTCTCTTTAGTGATCGAAACGAGGATAACGGATGCAAAGAAATTTCTACGGATAATATAGATAAGAAATATCTAAAAAAGAAATCTAGATCTAATTCTGAAAAAAATGATTTAAAGAAAAATTCAAAACAATTGGAATTAGCAACTCACACCCTTAACACAGTTGCTTCAACAAACCTTGAACAATCACAAGCTTTTTCTTACAATCAGAATAATTCTCAAATTACTCCTGAAGCAAACGCTTCCTCGAATATCCATAGATCTAGTGCTTACACTAGCATCACCCAAAGTTTGGGTAAAAAACTAGCCGAGTTTTATCCGCTTGTGCAAGACGATGCTGATGTGCTAACCGGCAAATCAGGTCGTAACTTTGATTTGAATTTCATCAATCAATTAATGCTGAAACTAGCAAGTAAATATCCTGATCGTAAGTTCTTTAGCAAGAACTCAGTATTAAGCTATATGGGTAAGATATTGCTACACGAGATTAGAGATGCGGTTCAAGTCAGTAACGGTAACTTCAGATTTATTAATGCTGACGAACAGTCATCCAAGGAAAAATACCTACAAGCGATTGAAGCTATTACCGCTACCGATAATATTTCAAAATTAAAACGTAAAATAGCAGGAATTTTTAACATCGACCTAGCTTATTCATTGATCAACGGCACTAACTATAAAGTCGATAATGACAAACTAGTCGTTACTACCGCGACAACATTAGATCTAACTGCTCATCAACAAGATCTTTTGTTGCAACAGGTGCAATCAGTATACGGCGATCATATCAGATATCTGGATATTACAGTATTGACTCCTACTGCTACCAAACAACAAACAACTTCAACAACCACAGCAATATTTGAAGGAGTATGGGGCAAGATTAGAGAAAACCTTATTGATTATTACGGTTCCGGCGGACTCGGTCTTGATAAGTCAT
Organism: Candidatus Trichorickettsia mobilis; assembly: GCF_034366785.1. Lineage (NCBI taxonomy): Bacteria > Pseudomonadati > Pseudomonadota > Alphaproteobacteria > Rickettsiales > Rickettsiaceae > Candidatus Trichorickettsia > Candidatus Trichorickettsia mobilis. The sequence continues at coordinate 2,650 of NZ_CP112944.1, read as the reverse complement.
GGTTTAGCAAATTAACCGCTGAAGAAGATTCGATGCGTAAACAACTTACTTTAAAAGCACCGAGCAGATTCATTAAGGATTGGATACAAAGTAATTATCTACAGCTAATCAATAAGATTTGCTTGCAAGAAGATTATCAATTAACAGGAGTGGTTGCTATATGAACAGAAACTTTAAGTGCCATTTAATTAAAATCGCTCTTGCAATTAGTATCCTCAAGCTTGTTGCTGCAAGTAATACATATGCAGCAGATATTAATCCCGAGATAGCAAATATCGGTTATTGGTATAGCGATGAGGACGTAAGAGGAGTTATTGCCAACCGTCTTGCGGGTAAGGTTTATATTGCTCCTGCGGTGCCGAATTCTCCGGAATTGATTAACGATGTAGCTGCCGCAGCTCTAGGAGAAGCAAGAGCCGGTAAACCAGCTCTTATTCCGGTTAATTTAAACGACAATCACTGGACGGCTATTGCTATTAGAACAAAAGAGAGCGGTGATATCGTGGTATTTTACAATGATTCGTTCGGCAGTAGCTTTGGAGACGGTAATTCAGAAAGTGGCCAATATATTGAAGCTATTAGACGCCTTGTGCCAAATGCCGAAATTATCGATCTGCAAGTTCATCAACAAAATGATGGATCAAGTTGTGGCGCATTTACGGCTGAGAATCTTATTCTACTTGCCTGGCTTGATCAGGCAAACCTAACACCGGAGGCGGCAAGAGCAGCTCTTGCCGGCATTACCGATGCAAAAGCTATTCGTATCCTGCATTTAAATAGTTTAGGTAGCTTATATGAAAAGATCATAATAAGTGATGATATAGCAAATAGCCAACTTGCCAAGAGTAATATAGAGACCGTCACCGAGCTGGCTTTTAATGAAACGGCTAATTTATCATCTATACTAACAAACCGTCTATCATATCTTCATTTAGCCGATAACCAAGGCACGGGAATATCTGCGGGGGATGATCCGCTAAATTACGGTGTGTGGCTAGCGGGAAATCTAGGTAACGGATTATTTAAAGGCAAAGATTCCGGCAAAATAAAGCATAATGTGGGCGGAGCTACTATCGGTTTTGATAGCAAAATTGATGAGGACACAACTCTAGGCGTTGCAGTAAGTTCTAATGCTGGTAGCTTAAAACCAAAAACTAATACTAACAATAGTCATACTAATTTCTCTACAAACACTCGCTCTATAATCGGTTCTGTTTACGGAAGTATACAAGCGGATGAGCGGTTAGTGTTAACCGGTAATATCGAATTCGGTAAACTTTACGGTAAGACCAAATATAAATCGTTCTTAAACCAGGATAACGGCTTCAAATTAAAGGGCGAGCTTTTCGGTGCAAATATCGGTGCTAATTATTATTTACCTATAGCTTCGCTAGTATTAGTGCCGAGCCTTACCGGCTCTTATGAGGGAGTAAAATTTGCCGCTATTAAACAAGGTAATTTAACTACCGGTAAAACCGGTATTCAAAAATTCTCTATTACTCCGGGCTTGTCTCTTGCGACTATGTTTGAGTACGACAATTTTCAACTAATTCCGCAAGTTTCAGCTCAGTATAGTAACTCACCGCTTATTAAAACAAAAAAACTTAATCTAAAGAATGCAAGCGGCAGAATTCTCTCTAGCAACAAAATCTCTATTGCTAAAGATTCATATAATTTGGGTGCAAGCTTAACTCTATCTTCAAGCAGAATTGAAGCGAGTATTGGATATGAGAGAACCGGGCAAAGCAAATACTCAGGTAGCACCGGCTATATTAAATTTAGAGTGAATATTTAGCATGGAGGATAGCAAATTGGATGCTGAGTATGGCGAGGCAGAAGTGAAGATCAGCAAAACACTACCGGTTAAATAGAGAGATTAACCGGTAGTAACCAAACAACGAGGAATACTATAGCAAATAATATTCTCCCGATATCTATATGGTAACCTGGATAGAGAAGTGTGTCAATACAGTGACAGCTAAAAAAAATATAAGAATTAAATAGAAATATAATTAGCAAGCATGTTTAAAGAAAAAACGTCGCTTAATAAAGAGCAAGAAGTAAGAGTAAAAACAAACGCATAAAACAACGCTGCCGGCATAAAAGAGAGTCGTCATATGAATGCAGATGATAAAGAAAGTGAGACAAGCCAAATAAACAAGCAACTGGTTGCCGAACTTAAAGCCACGAGAACGGCAATAGAGCTGCTTCGTGATGAGATGGAAGAACTGCACTTACTGATAGCAGAGCTGTTTCAACATATAGAAAAAAAGAACGAGAGAGATAACCGATAATGATAACACCGATAATCAATAACGATAATACAAATAAATTTTGCTTTAGAAGATTCTTAATCGCATGCGTAGTTAGTACTCTTACTTTAAGCGTGATAACGATATCGACTAACCGAGCCTGTGCTAAACAAGAGATCGTTAGCCGAGTGCTAGAGAAGCGACTAAACCTCGTAATCAAGCAAAATAACGTTGTCGAGCTAAGTAAGATTTTGGATCAAGGAGTAAACGTCGATACTAAGAATCGAGACGGACAAACCTTGTTAATGATAGCGGGTGCTAATCCGGGATCGTTTTCGATAATGAAACTATTGCTAGAACGAGGAGCAAATCCCAATGAACGTAATTCAAAAGGTAAT
>NZ_CP112943.1 GCF_034366785.1 Candidatus Trichorickettsia mobilis | reverse complement strand
AATCCGTTTGGTAATGGTGAGCGTTTATATAAGACAGGAGACATAGGGCGGTATTTACACGATGGTAATATTGAGTATTTAGGAAGAAGTGATGAGCAAGTAAAGATTAGAGGTTATAGAATTGAATTAGGCGAAATTGAAGAAGTACTTAATAAACATGATTATATTAATACAGCTATAGTAATCACAAAGAAGACAGATAATGAGGAGTTAAATTTAGTAGCCTATATAGTATTAAAAGAAATTACAGGAAAATATTCACAAGTTTTAATAGATAGTTTAGGAGAAGAATTCCACGCTTTGGTTATAAAAGAAAAAATAACCGAAAAACTAAAAAGTACTTTAGTTCTAATGTTACCAGAGTATATGATACCTAGATATTTTATATATTTAGATAGAATACCATTAACAAATAATGGAAAGATAGATAAAAAAGCTTTGCCTGAAGCTGATTTTAAGAAGAAAAGTAAAAATTATATAGCACCAAGAAACCAATTAGAAAAAGAATTATGCAAAATATGGGTAGAAATACTCAAAGTTAAAAAAGTTGGTATTAATGATAATTTCTTTACACTTGGAGGGCATTCTATTTCAGCAACAAGATTAGTGATCAAGATTCATAAAGAATTTAATACTAATGTATCACTAGGCAATTTTTTTGAGAATCCTACGATTAGTAGCTTGATTAAAGTAATGAAAAAAGATAATAAAAATTATATTCAAGCCCTCTCTCCAACAGCATCTTTGCTAAAAGATGCTAATATAAAATTGCATATATCTAAAAAAATTTCAAAAGACAAAGAACTTTACACTCAACCAAAGTCGATTTTATTAACAGGCGCTACTGGATTTTTGGGAATACATTTATTGCAAAATCTTATTACTAATACTGATGCTAAAATTTACTGTTTAATAAGAGCTGATGATACTAATGCAGCTCAAAATAAACTTATTGCACAAATGAAAAGATATTGCTTAAATGAAAACTTTAATCGTATTGAAATAGTATTAGGTGATTTATCTTATAAACAATTATCTCTGACTAAGCAACAGTATAATGTACTCTGTAAAGAGATAGATGTAATATATCATTGTGGTGCATTAGTACATCATATATATGATTATCAAAAATTAAAACCTACTAATGTTGATGGCACTGTAGAATTAATTAAATTAGCATCCTCTAGTAAATTAAAAGCACTTCACTACATTTCCACTTTAACTGCGAGAATAAATACAATTCAAGAATTTGAGGATTATGAAAAAAGTCTGTCATATGAAAATATTGATGGAGGATATGAACAATCGAAGTTTGTAGCTGAAAAGTTGATTATTGCAGCTGCAAAACAAGGTGTTTTTACTACTATCTTCAGACCAAGTCATATCCTTGGTAGTTATAAAACAGGCATTTTCCCAGTAGAAAGATATCGTATCTTTCTATTGCTAAAAGGTTGTATAGAATTAGGCTATGCCCCAAATTGGAATAATAAATATTATGATATGTTATCTGTGGATAATGTAACAAATTCTATTACAACAATCTCTCTAAAACAGGATTCTTTTAGAAAATCATTTCCTATCATTAGTCCAAAACTACTAAAATGGCAAGATTTAATCCTATGGTTAAATAATCAAGGATATAATATATCTTTGATATCTAGCAATTTATGGCAAGAAAAATTAAAAACTATTGATGAAAACAATGCATTATTTCCATTATTATCTCTTTATTTAGGAGGTGATAATAAAGAAGATCAAGAAGAGGGCAACAGTATTATTGATGATAATTTTGATATAGATATTCAACTTTTAGAGAAAACTTTTTCTTATTTGAACAGTATCAAATTTATAACACGATCAAGAGCATTATAAAATCACTTATGTTAGCCAACTTATCTGATAGTTGTAATTAAATATGTTAGCCAAAAATTGTTTTTGATTGCTGGTGTTAATCACGGTTTTTGTTACGTAAATGCAAAAGGTTGTAGAATTAGAGAGAAATTACTATATCAAAATATAATTAATGCAATTTGTTATGTAATGAAAAGCGGCTACCAGTGGTGTTTATTACCTAAAGACTTTCCACCATGGCAAGATATAATGGTCCCCATAATATGGACAGAGATTTAAAAGAAATGAAATATAATATTCTAGCAAGCTAATGGAGCTAGAGATGAAAAAACAAGCTAAACAATAAGCGTCAGAAGAAAAAGACAAGATTGTGATAGAAGCAATCAAAGGTGAATTAACTATAGCTCAAATAACCAGTAAGTACGGTGTACATGCTACTCAAATAACCAATTGGAAGAAGCGAGGGTTAGAGCTGCTGATACATGGATTTAAATCTAAGGCTCATGGTACTGAGTCCGAATCAGCAAGATTTAATTAATAGTTTATATGAGCAAATAGGTCAGTTGAGTGTAGAGCGTGACTTTACATAAAAAAATCTACATTGTTTGGATTTAAAAGCTAGGTGTAGCATGATAGAACCTAGTTTGAGCAGTTAACGGTTATAAAACAATGTGAGCTGCTGAATGTTAATAGATCAATATGTTATTATAAGCCTGCTGGCATAGATGAGCACGATTTAAAGATTGTGCATCTAATCGATGAGACTTATACTATGCACCCATATTATGGGATGCGACGAATGGCAAAATATTTACAAAAGCAAGAGTTTGTAGAGGGTCGTAAAGCTGTTAGACGTTATTACCGAATAATAGGGCTTGAAGCCGTTTACCCTAAAATGAATTTAAGTAAGAGGAATCAGGCACATAAAGTATATCCTTATCTATTAAACGGGTTTGATATAATATCGGCAAACCAAAGTGTGGAGTGCGGATATAAGTGTGCCGTGCAAAAGCGGCTTGAAAGATAAGAAGTAGGTCTCTCGCAGCCGATCTACAGGGATAGGTTGCAAACCACTGTAAGGGGCAGATGATTATGGAATACATATTGGACATTTACGCGCCAATAAAAATATTCTTGGGATGGTCTCACTAAGTCACAATTTAGTAAGAGGAGCTGCAGGAACTGCCATTGTTAATATGCTAGTATATTTAAAACAAGAGATGATTAAATAAGATGTTAGGTTAAGAGATAAAAATGCAAGTATTAAAATTTGGAGGCACTTCTTTAGGAAATGCCCATCGTATTCTTGAGGTACTACTTATCATACAGGAGCGTTGTACTCAGTCACGCCTTGGCGTTGTGTTATCAGCTGTATCTGGTGTCACTGATTTGTTGCTGACCAGTATTACAAAAGTTTTAGCTGACGAAGATGTTGAAATTAGTGTTAGTAAATTTTTTACCTTACATAATACTATTATCGATGAGCTGACACACAAAAATCCAGAATTTCCTTCAAAAAAGATAAGAGACAGTCTGGAAGAAATTTGTAACAAATATAGAACCTTTCTTCAGGAGATTCAATTAATCAAAGAGTGTCCTGTTAAGGCATACTGCCAAATTCTAAGTTTGGGAGAACGAATGTCTGCACATATTATGGAAGTTCTTCTTATGCAGATAGGGATTCATATTAAATTTATTAATAGTTGTGACTTCATTAAAACAAAAAGATTTTTAAAGGAAAGTACTCCTATTATACAAGAAATAGAATCAAGGTTTTCTGCAGTGATGGAGCAATCCTTTACGGTGCTGCTTATGTCTGGCTTTGTTGGGTCCGATATGGAGGGAAATCTCAGTTTGCTAGGACGTAACGGCTCCGATTATTCAGCTAGTATTATGGCGGTTGGGGTTAAAGCAGAGCGATGTGAAATTTGGACGGATGTAGACGGGTTCTACACAGTAGATCCTACTCAAATCTTAGATACTAAATTAATTCCCGTTATGAGTTATGGGGAAGCCATGGAGCTTGCTTATTATGGAGCTAAAGTGTTGCATCATAAAACAACACGAATACTTATGGATTACCTTATTCCTCTCTATATCAAAAATACGTTTTTCCCCTCTCACGAGTGAAGCAAAATTTCCAATATGGAATACAAAAATTGCGCATTGATTCGAGGTGTGTCTGCCATAAACAACGTCGCTTTGATCAACATCTATGGTACTGGTATGAATGAGATTGAAAATATTACGGCACGTATTTTTAGTGCAGTATCTCGATGTGGTGTGCCTATTTTTTTTGCCACTCAAGCAAATTTTGAGAATTCAATCAGTTTTTGCATTCGAGAAGCTGATATATCTGTTATAAAAAAGGATTTAAAAAATGAATTGTTTTTAGAAATTAATGCTAAAGTTATTGAAAGGATTGATGTACTGCCACATCAATCTATAATTAGCATTGTCAGTGATCAGATTTATTCCAACTATGGTATTGCGAGTAAGCTTTTTTCCGCTCTTGCTGCTCAATGTATCAATGTAAAAGCTATTACTCAAGCTTTTTCTGCGAGGTGTATATCTGTTGTAATTGATGATAAAGAAAGCAAACGTGCCCTTTGTGCAGTTCATAGTTTCTTTTTTTGCACTACACAACCTGTAGTATTATATATCTTTAGAGTTGGAACTATTGGTAAAGGCTTATTGGAGCAAATTAAAGAAAGACAACAGCAATTCTTAGAAGAAAGGATAGAAATAAAAGTTGTTGCCATCTCTAATTCCAAACAGATGATCTATACTGAAGAAGGTATCGATTTATCTAACTGGAGTACAGCGCTCAATACATCTGATACACCAAGCGACTTAGGTATACTGCTGGAGAAAGTGAGTAAAACAAACCCTCTCAATGGTATATTTGTTGACTGCACTAGCTCAGGAAAGTTAGCATAAAGCTATTTGGAAGTATTTCGCACAGTTCTCCATATTGCTACACCTAATAAGAAAGCTAACAGCGGCTCCATAGAATATTATCATGCATTGCGTGATGAAGCAAATAGGAAAAAGAGACGTTTTCTCTATGAAACTAATGTAGGCGCTGGTTTACCTATTTTTGATACCTTTAAAAATTTGATGAATAGTGGAGATAAGTTAGTTAATTTTTCTGGAATTTTGTCTGGGTCTTTATCATTTATCTTTGGTTTATTAGAAGAAGGAATGCCATTTTTACAAGCGGTACAAATTGCCCGTGAAAAAAAATTTACAGAACCAGACCCTCGTGATGATTTAAACGGCTTAGATGTAGTTCGCAAAGTATTGATTCTTTCACGAGAAATTGGTGCTCAATATGCTCTTGAGGATATTCAGTTGACGCCTATTCTTCCCCATGATTTTGATATCAGCGGAAGTATAAAACAGTTTTTGTCTCGTCTTTCATCAATTGATTCTTATTTTGAGACAGCAATAAAAATGCTTCAGAAAAATAATCAAGTATTGAGATTTGTGAGTGAAATTAGCGAAAATCAATGCAGCGTAGGTATGCAGTCTGTGGCTCAAGATCATCCTTTATATACCGTTAAAGGAGGAGAGAACGCTTTACAAAGCGTTATGCTCCAATCCCTCTTGTAATACGGGGATATGGAGCTGGGATTGATGTTACAGCTGTAGGTGTTTTTGCTGATATTTTGAAGACTGTTAAGATGAACTAAAAGCCAAAAAAGTGAAAGTTGAGCTAATTTAATTAATGATCTTTTAAGGGAGCATTTCTTATTATAATATATCATAAATAATAGAAGTATGTTACGCTATCTTTGATTTAACATAAATTGAGTGAGAAGATAGTGATAATATGTAGTACAATGTATAGAGGAAGCAAAAATATAAAAAGCTAATAAGAATATAAATTATGATGGATAACAATATATTTAAAGGATTATTTACCGCACTTTTGACTCCTTTTAAAGACAATAGAATAGATTTTATGTCTTTAGAGAAAATGCTTGAGTATCAAATTAAAAGCGGAGTTGATGGTATAGTTATAGCAGGCTCAACGGGTGAAGGAGTTAATTTAGATAGAGATGAATATATAGCTTTATTACAAGAGGTAGTCGATATTACAAAAAAACGTATATTGATAATTGCGGGGTGTAACGCAACTTACACTATACAAGCCGTAAATCAAGTTTTGGAAGCTCAAAAAATTCCTATTGATGGTTTGATGTGTACCACACCGTATTATACAAGACCAACGCAGGAAGGTCTATACCAACATTTTAAAGCAATTCACGATATTGCTGAATTACCGATAATTTTATATTCTGTGCCCATTCGTACTGGTGTTGATTTTACAGATGATACAATATTTCGACTTTCTGAACTTCCAAAAATCATTGCTTTTAAAGACGCAGGCCGCGATTTAGAACGTACATTAAGAATTAGTGCTAAAGTTAAAGGGGATTTTGCTCTTTTATCCGGAAATGATGAAGTATCTTTGGCTTATAATGCACAAGGGGGAGTAGGGTGTATTTCAGTTGTTTCAAATATAGCGCCAAAACTATGCAAAGATTTACAAGAGCGATGGAAGAAAGGTCATTTCAAATCAGCTTTAAAAATTCATCAACAACTGGTGCCGCTCTATAAAGCTCTATTTATGGAAGTCAATCCAATAGGTATTAAGTATGCTGCGCAATATTTAGGTATATGCTCAGGGGAACTTAGGTTTCCTCTAACTGAAGCAAATTTTGATACAAGAAATGAAATTGAAAGAGCATTAAAGAAACTTGCGCTAGGATAAAAATAGGGGTATCAGCAACATCTCTGTAAAAAGGTACGGTTTTGAGAATGTATTTTCTTCAAAACCGTACCTTTTTACAGAGACGTTGCCGATACCCCTATTTTAAAATTTTAGTTCGTTGATTTTTTCAACAGGTAGACCGGTAGCCTTAGATATAGTATTGATATCTATATTTTGAGACAGAAGGTTTTTAGCGATTTCAATTTTTTCTTCAGCTTTACCCTTAGCTTCTCCTCTAGTTTCGGCGGCTTGAAGCTCGTCTCTATCGTTATAAAGCTTTTTTTGATAATAAGAGAGTAATTTGCCCTCTCTTCAGGAGTCATTTTGAGAATACTAAGCTTTTCGGCTACTTGAATCATATAAATTGTACATAATATTATGAAAGTTGGATATGCCAGAGTTAGCAGTACCACTCAAGACCTTGAGTTGCAAAAACATGAATTATTAAAAGCTGGATGTGAAAAGATATTTAGCGAGTCTGTAAGTGGTAAAGATAATAATCGCACTGAATTAATAAAAATGATTGATTCACTAAGAGCTAAAGATACTGTTATAATTTATAAAATTGATAGAATTGCGAGATCTTTAAAAGGACTTATTGATATCATAGAATTACTAAAAAATAAAAAAGTAAATCTCATATCTCTTGACTCCGGAGATAGCGTAGACACCACTTCTCCTATGGGTAAAGCATTCTTTCAGATAGCAGGTGTATTTGCAGAATTAGAACGTGGTATGATTAACGCGAGAACTAAAGCCGGAATCGCAAAGGCTAAAATTGATGGAGTAAAATTCGGTAGAACTTTAGGGAGTAAAAACCCAAAAACTGCAGAAAAAATTGAAAAAATAGAGATTTTTTTAAAAGCCGGTAAGAGTTATGATTGGATTACAAAAGAACTATCTGTGAGCAAAAAAACAATATCTGATATTAGAAAATCTATATTATCGAAGGCAATTTCGGAAAAATCTGAGGTTTACGCTTAGACCCCAATAGGGGAAAATAATGTCCGAAAATTAGGTTAGAATAATTTAAGGCTATAATGTTGTTAAGGACAGCCATTTTATACATAGCTGTCCGATTTTATTTTAAATATTTATAAAAGAAATATAAGCTTAGGTCAGTGTATAAAGTGATCGCTTGATAACTTACCGCTCAGCTCAATTTGAGTTAAGGAATCATTGGCATAATCGAAATTATAGAATTATGAGTATAGACGCAAAGTAATAAACTAGTGCTTGGTAGTTTACGAGATGATTGGCCAAAAACTATATAGATAAGGTGCGTTACCTTATCTATATGAATTATACAGCTAACTCTAAATAAATTTGTCAACTTTTTTTGAATTTGGCAAGCCCTCCGAATAATTATCTAGAGTTTGCATATATTGTTTATAAGTATTTTCTCCCATTTCTTGCTTCAGCTTTTCTGGTTCAATTTGACCATAAACAGCAGCTTTCCAATCAAAACCACGCGCATCTTGCTCTTGATGTTCAGAAAGTTGTGCTTTTTTAAGCCATGGATTTTCTTTTCTTGCTGAACTAATATTATTAGTTTTAGAGAAAGATCCTTCACCTTTTATTTCTTGTTCTTCTCTTCTTATCACTTTTTCTTGAGAGGCTACTTTATAGCTACTTGGCAAAGATTGATTGTCTATATAAGAAATTTTCATAGTACTTAACTCCTATTATACATTTATATTGAAATAATATAGTTTTCTCTAATGAAATTCAATATATAAGTGAGGTTTTTATATATTTTGCACTTATCTCTCCAAACATTTTTGTAGCGAAAAGCTCTTCGTATGAGCTTATTAGCTCTATACTATTTGGAATAGCTTCTTTAATGAGCTTTGATGGTTTATCCGAGCTTAAAACTATATGGATCCCGGTTTCTTGTAAATCAGAAAATATTAACCTCTTTATATTTCCTTCGCTATTAGTGTCAACTCTTATTAAAATATCATGGGCTTGAGGAATCCTATCATTACCGTGAATGTTTCCCATAGCTTTTGTGATATCAGCTTTTTCTATAAAAGTTATTAAAGCCATATGTGTTTTCTCACTTTCTGACTCTACGACTCTTTTACTTAAGATATCTAAAATACCAATTAGTAAATTCGCATCATACTTAATATCAGGTAATATTTCCTCAGCATGAGAAAAAATCTGTAACTCTGGATAATAATCCATAATTTGGTTTTGAATACTAGTCCTTGCTTTAACAAATAATAGGCTAACATCTATATTATTGCCTTTTAAGAATTCCTGGAAATCTTTGTTGTTTATTAATTTTTTTATAAGGTGAAGAGGCGGTTTTTCTTCTTTATCTATTTCTAGGTTAACTATAGCTTGAGTAATTTCGGAGACGAGTTCTTCATACACTTTGTCTGGATTAGGATTTCTAACTTCATGATATCTTTGTTGGAATAAAGTGCTTTCTGATAATATTTGAACTCTATTATTAAAATTTTCTCCTAATCTAGAACTAACAAGAGAAGAACCGTGACAAATACCTGATGATGGCATTTTATATATATCTCGTTCTTTTGACGTAGGAGTAGCCTGCACTTCATACTCTTTAAACTTCTTAATGAATTCCTTTCGCCCGTTATCTATTGTTTTATTAATTAATGTAATATAAATATTAGAAATAAACCTTTCGTTTTTTAGTTTTTCTTTTATATCTGTTTTTGTTGCTATTTGATTTCTTATGGAATTGAAAAAATATTTTACTACCGTTATGGTATTATCATCTTCTTTATTAAATATTTTATCTTTTAAAACTTGTAAGCCAGCTTCTGCATATGGTAAAAGTTGTTCGTGATACTCGTCAAATTTTAAACCAATCACCTTGCTAATAGTATCCTTAAGGTAAGTAACGTTAATATCGTCTATATTTAGGTTATAAGTATTCAATTGTTTTATAGTAAAGCCTTTTGACATAGCCAGTGCTGTTACTAGAATTTCATCTTCAATATAAGAATATTCTTGATAATTTATACCCAAATTATCAAATGCTTGTTCAGAGGATATTTCTTTATTAAGTCTATTGTTTACTATTTTTATTATACTTTCTAAATATTCTTTACCACCGCCTAACAGCTTATGATTTATATGAAGTTTATACTCCCCATCACTTAAACTAGTAATCTTTGCATAGCTATTTTTAAGAAACTTACTTAATTGCATAGGATTAGTAATTTCTTCTAGCTCTTTTGGTAGGTTTTCAGCTTTTATTAGAACTTGCTCTCCACTATTGCTAAGAGTAGTAACAGTAATTTGATTAGTTTTAGTTGAATATATAAATTCAACTTCTTTACAGCCTACTGCTGGAAGAGTGTATTTAAGTTCTTTATTAATCTCGACTATATCATTTCTATGTTGAGAATTTTTTATATTATCTTTAGTTAAGTAATTTAGCTCACTAAATGTTTTAACATTAGAAGTAAAATTATACTCAGTTTGGTTGAGCTTCATATCTCATAACTCAATAGATAATTAATATTGAAGGTATGTTAACAAATTTAATTAAAAATTGCAACGTTATTCTTAATAAAATTTAATTGTCATTTATCAAAGTCGAGTTCAGCAGATTATCAAAGAGGAGTTCAGCAAGACATAAAATATAATGGGCTTGTAAAAAAAGTCTATCTTACATATTTAAGCTCACGATATATTGTAGAGCGCCCAAGATTCAGTTGCTTAGCAGCAGCAGTTGGAGAGAGACCTAATTCAATTAACTTCAGTGCTGAACTGAGTTTCTCTTTGTCCAAAGTAGGACGACCAAGTATTTTACCTTTTAGTCGAGCAGCGTTTATGCCGTCCTTAGTACGTTCTGAAATTAACCTTCTTTCAAAATGTGCAATAGCACCAAATACATGAAACACCAATTCACCTGCAGCGGAAGATGTATCTATCTTTTCTTCTAAGGACATTAAACCAATCTTGCATTCTTTGAGATATTCTACAGTTTCAAGCAATTCTTTTAAGCTACGCCCCAAACGATCAAGCCTTACTACGCAAAGTAAATCATTTGGTCTGGCATAAGCAATTAAAGCTTCTAGTCCGGGTCTATCAAAGATTTTACCACTTATCACATCTTCAAAAACCCGTATAGCACCCGCAGCAGTCAAGCGGTGCTTCTGAGAATCTAAGTCTTGTTGTTGCGTTGATACACGTGCATATCCCAAAATATCAGTCATTACCTTGCCATTATGAATTCAATGTCAAGGTCGATTTTTTGCCAGATCTTATCACAAGTAAGTATAGGGTAATTTTTGAACATTGCTAAAGCAATACAGCCCCTATCTCCTAATGATAAACCATATTGTTTTGTTTTTTTGATTATTTTTGCTGTTATTAATGCTTGTTCTTCACAAAAATCTATAATTTTGATACCAGAAAGTTTTATTAGGTTTCTACAATCGTCTTCTGTTAAATTTTGCACTTCAATACAGTATTTATATACTTCTGCAATATTTACACTTGAGATTATTGCATATTTCATATGCTTCCTTATGGATTCATAGCCAAGCTCTTTTGCAAATAGCATTATAAGAGCAGAGGAATCAAAAATTATTTGATTAGCCATTTTTTATATTTCTCTCTTCTTCTATTTTGTATTCTTCATGTTTTCTATCTATAAAATCATCTACCACTGAATCTTTTCTATCACTTTGGTTTTTGGTAAAGATTGTATACATCTCGTCTATTACTTTATTAGCATTAATTATTTTTACCTCGTTTTCATAAACTTCTAAATTAACTTTATCACCAGGCTGTATATTAAGTCTTTCTCTTATTCCAGATGGGATTAACACCCTGCCATGTTGATCCATGTTCGTTACTAATTTTTCCATAATTTATACCAAATACTTATTTAAATTATTTATCGTTTATTACAATATATCATTTAAATAAATTACGCAATAAATTTGTAGATTTACCTCGTCTAAAAAACGGACATTTCTTGGAAGGAATGCAGCTTGGTAAAATTACCACTCAAAACCTGTCCTGTAAGTTCCCTAATTAAATGGCGTAAATTTCTCATAAATAAATGGCGTGAGAAGATTGCTTAAAGGTTTTATCAGTTGCAAGTAGCTAGCGAATTAAT
>NZ_CP112942.1 GCF_034366785.1 Candidatus Trichorickettsia mobilis | reverse complement strand
AGTTGAACGTACTTTTGCTTGTTTTAATAATTTTAGACTAATGAGCAAGGGCTATGAGCATAATCCTAAAACCTCTGAACATATTATCTATATCAATATAATTACTATTATGATTACGAGATTAGCCGAATCTGCCGATCCTTAAAAATACTTTCAAGACAAGCTCTTAGAATTAAGATCAGCATTACTCTCTCTCTAGTCATTAAAAGTTAGTCTTCCGCTCAAAGCAGAAGCTACGTTGGTTGTGATAGGTAATATTCGATGATATGCCATGAAGCAACTTATGATATTAGTAATTAATTAATTTAATGTTGTTAAGTCTGAATCATATTAAGCCATGGCAACTGCTATTTTTCTTTCCCCTTTAAATGGTTCTCTAGCATGAGCTGTTAAAATATTATCAAGAACCATAATATCACCTTTATGCCATTTAAACTTTATTTTTTCTTGATTATAAGCATTACGAATATGATTTAGTACTTCAGCTTCAATAGGATAACCATCGCCATAAAACGTATTACGAGGTAAATTTTCTTCTCTTAATTCTCTTATTAATAAAAGCCGGTCATTTTCTTCTAGTGCTGATATATGAAATAAATGAGCTTGATTAAACCACACACATTCTCCAGAAGTTGGATGTGTGATACTTGCTTGGCAAATTTGTTTTGTTGTTAATTCAGGACCAACATTGTTCCATTCATGCTCAATATCATTATCCTGACAATACTTATTTACTACATTTCTTTGGTCAGTTTGGAAAACTTCTTGCCAGCTTAAATCCACTCCTGGAGTATAGTTCCTTACATAAAGTATTCCGTTTTGTTCAAATCTTTCTCTTATAGAGCTGTCTATTCTCTTATAAACGTTTCTACTATTGGCGATTGGTGTTTCTCCACCTTCAGAAGCAACTATCACACTAAAGAAAAATATTTTTTCTGGCCAGGACCTATTATAAGAATTCTCATTATGAAATGGGATAGTTCTATCTGCCGGATATTCTGTAGCAGTATAAATTTTTCCACCTAGCCTAATTCTTGGGGTAGAACGATAAACATAGTCCAGAAGATTTGGACATATAATCTGTACAATTTTATTAAATTCTGAGAGCGAATAAACACCAAAATTTCTTAAAAGAATAGCACCAAACTTTATAAGGTAATTATCTAAAAGCGGTTTGTTTTCTTTAACCCATTCGAAAGGATTTAAATTTATTTGTGGTTCAACTACAAGCAATCCTTCCGTCTCTGGTTTAATAAACTCACATTTTACCTTAGAATCAAAATATATCATAGAGGTCCTTAGTAGATTTTAGGTAATAAAATAAGCTATCAATTAACGTTAATATATAATAAAAACAATAGTTTTTATTGAACACACGAGCTTAAATTAGTATAACAATTTTAATTATATTAAAATTATAAAAATATTTTACCAATATTATTATGGTAATTAGCAGTCTATATGTCAAGGTGTGATGATTGGTTTATACCATTTAAGCAGGAGAAAAATGCATATGTGAGGCTATTTTGTTTTCATTATGGTGGTGGTAGTGCCACCACCTATAGAGAATGGACTAAGGGACTAATAGAACATGTAGAATTAGTAGCTATTCAACTACCAGGGCGTGAACATAGGTTTAGCGAGCCTTTATTGTATAATATTTCTCACGTTGTTGATAAATTATGTGAGAATTTTAGTAGCTATATAGGCAAACCATTTGTATTTTTTGGGCATAGTATAGGAGCCTTAATAGCATTTGAGTTTGTGCGTACATTACGAAGAAAAGGAATGCCACAGCCAAAACATTTAATTATATCTGGTGCTAAAGCACCACAAGTAGCTCTTAAAAGAGCGCCTATTTATAATTTAACAGACTCAAAGCTTATTGAAGAGATTCGAAAGTACAATGGGATCCCAATTTCTATACTTGAAGATGAGGAACTTATGGCTATATTTTTGCCGATCATACGCGCCGATTTTTTTATATCTGAAACTTATAAGTATACTAGTGAAGAACCTCTAACTTTTCCTATAACATCTTTGGGAGGTTTAGGTGATGATACGTTTGATTTTGAAGATCTACTTAAATGGAAAGAGCAAACTTCTTCTTCATTTGAATATAACTTGTTACCTGGCGATCATTTTTTTATTAGATCCTCTTATCAAAAAGTTATTAGAATAGTAAACCAGATTTTGTACCATGAAATTGTGAAATTTATATCCATTAATTAACCTCCGGTATCCATATTAAGAGTCAAGTAAAAAGTAGATGATTTAATTAGCGCCGCGTTGCCTGGTACTCATCCACCTCGAAGTAGAAAATCTAGGCAGGTTATTATGAAGTGCTTACCGACTACAAAGCAAGAAATGATGAAGACAACGATCTGGTGAAATTATGGTGATCCCATTTGTCTAGACAAAGATTTGGATAGTTTGAGATATAATTTTATAAATTAAATTGTTATTTTCATACAGTATTTCTTGCAAAATACACAAACTCTGGAGTCTTCTAATCAGGGTATCAGGAAGAATTGGCCGTAAATACACGCTAAGAAATTCACTCTTTAATTAAGCTCCTATCTAGCACGTATTCTCCATATAAAATAACATTATCACAACCAATAGGACTGACATGCGGTAACATGGCTAACTAAACATTTTTCATCCAGTTCACGCCCATAAATCTCTATAATTTTGGTGATTTCTTTCGCTTGCCAGTAAATAATGCAAGCAATGATCAGCGTCAAGCAACTGCAGGTATTTCGCTGTGCTTGCATATCACTGGCGCTGATACGCCCGCGTTTGCCATAAGCTACATCTCGAGCTAGTTGGTGCAGTTGCTCACCTTTTAGAAGTCCAGGCCGCCTATTTTACCGCAGTAACGGATCAGACATATATGTTAAAATATTTTCTGTCTTAAAAATACGACCTAACTCGCGATTAGCACGATAAAAATGGTTCTTAGAGCTAAAACTGGTTAAGCGTTTAAGTGCAGTGGATGCGGTTTGTATGCCCACTAGCTAAGGAGGAGTAAAAATGCCCCATTCTATCCCATTGCTCTTCAATCCAGTCTAGATGGATCAATTTATCTGATCTTGTGTTAGTTTTCCGGACAGTGCCTCTGAAAAAGGAGCAAGAAAAAAGATGCCTAAAGGAATAAAATATACGGATGAATTTAAAAGAGAGGCAGTAAAGTTAGCGCAGTCTGCGGATAAACCGGTAAAACAAATTGCCGGAGAACTTGGTATAAAGTATAAAACTCTAAATTATTGGGTAAGAACAGCTACTATGCCGGTTACAGAGATAAAAACGCCTACTGGAGTGTCGCATCATTATCAAGAATTATTGATTGAAAATCAACGTTTACGCCGAGAGCTAAAGCGAGTAGAATAGGAGAGAGAAATCCTAAAAAAGGCTACAGCGTATTTTGCAAGTCTAGAGAAGTAAAATACGCTTTTATTAAAAATAATGGAGATAAATGTGGTGTAAGGTTAATGTGTGAGATGCTCGAGGTAGCGAAAAGCAGTTATTACGAGTGGTTGAGTAATCCTATTAGCAAAAGGTTTAGTAGGTATAGACAGCTTGATATTCTTATAGAATCGATATTTATCGAGCATCAAGAACGTTATGGTTCTACTAGAATTTACCATGAGTTAAAATATAGAGGAATAGCGTGCACTCGTAAGATAGTAGCGAAACGTATGAAACTTATATGACTTACAGCTAAAGCAAGACGAAAATTCAAGGTCACAACCGATTCTAACCACAATAGGCCTGTAGCCCCTAATTTATTGGAGCAGAACTTCACGGCTGCTGCACCTAACCAAAAATGGGTCACTGACATTACGTATATCCATACGCAGGAAGGGTGGCTGTATCTGTGTGTGTTTATTGATTTATATTCCAGAGCGGTAATAGGATGGTCAACGAGCAAAACTCTGCGTGCAACTCTTTTTACTGATGCTCTATTAATGGCGATGTTTAGACGTAAGTTACCGCAAAGAGCCATTATTCATTCTGATCGTGGATCTTAGTATTGTTCCAGCGCATACCAAGCTTTAATAAAGCGCCCTAACCTCCAGTGTAGCATGAGCGCTAAAGGTTGTTGTTATGATAATGCTGCTATGGAATCTTTCTTCCACACCATAAAAGTTGAATTAATTAATGATATGAGGTACCAAAATAGAGAAATAGCCAAATCTTCAATTGTCGAATATATCGAATGCTATTATAACCGTATACGTAGACACTCTACTATCGCTTACAACATACCTGTATTATTCGAACAAAATTTATTATCAATCGCATGATTCAGTGTCCGGAAAACTAGTACAAGATCAATCCAAAAAGGACAAATAATTGGAGTTAATGATAATCTTTCTACTTTCAAGAATTTTAAAATGTTAATAGCTTAATTACGTCCAAAATCTTAGTTTCTCTACTTCTTCTTAACTTTCAATTACAGATGCGACAGAATCACATTTTAAGCTTAACTTGACGGCGCTCAAATTAACGCCAGAATCTTATATACTCTCTTTCTAAATGATCTTTAATTATAGGTGTGACAGAGCCTTCAAATTTGCTATCCATTAAGACAATTAAGTTATAAATCGCTAGTTTATAAAATTTAGACATAATAATATTTAATTCTGTAGAATCTACTACGTGAGAAAAATTATCTTCATTAATTTTGTCGAACAGATATTCTAGTTTAATTATTTGCAAGGAATAAGCTAGCTCGTTGCTTACATAATTCAATATATGTGCTAGTAAGTGATCAAAATTTTTACAATTGTCTTCCATAAAACCTACGCTAATATTTATATATTATTAATAAAAAATTAATTATAAAAGGAATCTGTAAATTAATCTATACGTATTAAATACCTAATCAATTACTTATGTATATAATACATAGGAAGGTTCTGTCGCATCTATTGTCAGAGATCTTTAAATCTGCGATAACAGGCTTAAAAAATAGTTTAATATTTCTTCGAAACTCGTCAAGCACTTCAAAGGATTTTGTTCATCGCCGGAGATAATTATGCTCTTTGTTTATATGAAATGTAGATTTTTTCTAAGTTATCCTGATTTAGAAGAAATGGCTAGCATTAGAGGCGCTAAAATAGATTATGCTACTCTGCAAAGATGGGTAACGTGGTACCGTTAAGTTGTTTAGAAGAGTTAAACGATGGGCAGTAATCTTGAGGAAGTTATTGCGATAGTCCATAGAGGATAGCAACTTTTGAGCGGATGTAACTGATTTAAACTTACGTATCTGTCGTTCTTTCTCTCTGGTAGGTTGATGAGATTCTTCGATTAAATTATTAAGCCTTTTATGCGACTTGTGTTCAGAAGATTTCATTAAGGTTCTATGTACCTTTCCATAACTTCTGAGCTTATCGGTAACCATTACTCTGAGAGCCTTACCTACAAGCTTTAAAGTTTTTTTTAGAAATCTTGTAGCTGAATTAGCATTTCGGTGTTTTTGCAGTAATATTTCAATCTCTTGACCATCAGCGTCAATTAAACGCCACAGCCAAAATACTTGTCCTTTAATTACTACTCTGACCTCGTCAACATGCCACTTATCTCTATAAGTTGAACCTTTGCGTTTTCTTCTTGCTTGCGCATAAACTACTCCCCAAACATTAATCCAATTCCGTATAGCCTCGTAGCTTACCTCAATACCTCTATCTAGTAACAGTTCACTTAGATCCCTTAAGCTAAGCTTATACCTGAAATAATACCTTACTGCGAAACCAATCACAGACTTTGGGTACCCTATAGCCTTTATAACGCTCTATCATATCTTACCTCACTTCACCCAGGGAATTTAAAATATAATATTACGTTATAACTCTTTCATCAACTTGATGGTACCGCTCGATGCATATGCATAAGAAACTGAGAATAAGTTATGATCAAGAACCATTATATAGATTGCTATTCTCCTTTTCTCAACCTCATAAATTATTCCTTACTTAACTTGACGGTGTCATCTTGATCATATATCTTATAGTTAAAATTTATCCAATAATCAGATAATTAACTTGTAATGTTCGCCAGATGAAACTCTGATGGCTCCTTACAATAATACCTGGCCGTATCAACCTAAAATATACCAGTATATCCTTAAATTATGTCATGTTTTTATGTCTAAGATAGCCTTTTATAAAGCTCCTTTATTTTTTTTTCTTACTATAAGTCATCCAACTCTATTTTTAATTTATATTTATATAGATTTGTTACCTGAACCGCATTTAACGTTGATAAGTAGAGTTGGTAGTATAGGAGTACTTAACTTAGCCATTTTCATACCTGCAATGATTTTTATGGGCGTTATAACAATCTTACTTCACTTTGGTTTTATAAAATTATGGGTTAAAATTAATTTTTTCGATTTTTTAAATAAAAAACTTTCTTCTAATATTGCTTTTATTGTTACAGTATTTTTATTTGAATCTATTAACTTGGGTTAAGGAATGGAATATAATATAATGGGGTTTATATTTGCCCCTTTGTTGATTGTATTGTCTTTTTTCTTACTTATAAAGCTTATAATAGAAACTATCGTTATAATTAAAAGATATTAAGATAATTTTAAAACGGCACTGTTGCAAAGGCACCGTCAAGTTAAGTAAGGAACAATTTATGAGGTTGAGAAAAGGAGAATAGCAATCTATATAATGGATCTTTATCATAACTTATTCTCAGTTTTTTATGCATATGCATCGAGCTCCAAAAAGGCACCGCTTCCCGGTATCAATCATTAGCCCTGTAGTCTGGCTTTACCATAGATTTAATAATAGTTACCGTGATATACATGAGCAAATGGAGTACCGTGGAGTTATCTTGAGTCATGAGACGGTAAGATTTTGGCGTTATAAGTTTGCAGCTAATTTTCAAGAAGTAATTAGAAAGAGAGAACGTAAACCAACGGATAAATGGCATTTAGATGAGATGACAGTCAAAATTAATGGCGAAATGTTTATACTTTGGCGTGCTGTTGATGCTGACGGTTACGAGCTAGAAGTATTATTACAAAAGCGCTGTAATAAGAAAGCGGTTATCCGCTTCTTAACAAGGTTACTAGGAAATTATCAAGCGCCGAGAGTTATTGTTGCGGATAAACTAAAGAGCTATTAAAAACCAATACTCCATATGTGCCACAAGACACATCATCGTTCTCATAAAGGATTAAATAATCGAGCTGAAAACGCTCATCAGCCTACTCGTCGGAAAGAAAAAGTATTAATTAAATTCAAATCTCCTAATTCGGTTCAAAAAACGTTATCGTTGATGGGTAAGGTAAGAAATATATTTACTATTGATGTTGGGCGATATACAAAAAATGCTAAGGAACAAAGAGCTGCTTTTGCTGTTGCTAAATCAATCTGGGATGAAGCTACCGCAAGGCTTCTTGCTTCCTGAAATATAAAAGTATAGAGCTTTTACGCTCTTGAGTATTTAACTTGACGGTGCCCCCAAATTCTCAAGATTATGACCAACGTTCTAACTGTTCTTAACAACTTGACGATACTATGCATATAAATGGAATAACTTTTACTGTCAGAGAAGTGGATATAATTTCTTGTATTTTGAATGTAAGAAGTACTAAAAAGATAGCGGAAATTTTATTCATTGCTCCAAGGACTGTTGAAACTCATATACAAAATATCTTGCTAAAAATAAAAGGACATTCTCAAGAAGCTATTATCGATTTTATTGAAAGATCGTCAGAGTTTAAATTTATTAAAAATCATTACTTGGATTTGCTTACGCAAGCTATTCTTGAGAAGCAGTTAAAATATATATCTTTTTTAGCTAATAAGTATAAAATTTCCTGCTCTATTAATTGTAATAAGCAAAATCCTACTTTATTATCGTTGATAAGACATTTAAGAATAGCTGGTATTAATGTACTAGCAAACTATAAAATGGATACCTCTCAAGAGTTGGGCTGTAACTATAAGTTGCGCGTGTTATCACAAAAAAATGGAGAGCAAGCTCTTATAGATGATAATCAAAATATAATTCTTTTGATCATGGATGATACTATAAATAAATTTATATTAGAAAGATCGTTGTTTAGAAATATTATTGATCTCTCTATCAAAGAGAAATATTTTTATAATGTATTTCAAATATTAAATAGTTTATTACCAGAAATTAATTGTGATAAATTATTTGCTGAATTTGAGCAGTTACGATTTAATATTATTAGCACAAAGGTAGATACTTCTCATGAGTTATTCACAACCAAAACATACTTTACTGAGAACGATATCAAACAAAAACAAAGCGTATTCTCACGAATAATATCAAACAAAATAATTATATTAAGTATTTTTATTGGTTTTATGGTGTTAGCTGTAATAGCAATTATAGCTAACACTATAAAGCAAGAACTAACCATATCTGATAAAAATACTCAGATTAACCACCTTGAAGTGATAACAGAATTAGATAAGTTTTTTGATGTAATAAAAAATATAGATTTTTCTGCTGATAATATAACAAAAGAACAAAAATATAAGAATTATAGTCTTGTTAAGCAAATAGAAAGATTATTAATACAATATAACAATAATACTGGAGAGATACAAATTAATTTTAAAACAGGGGAATTATTAGCAGATCAATTAATACATTATTTATCTAGTTTGCATTCATTATCAAATTATTATACATACAATGAACATGATAAAAAGAAGTCTTATAGAATATTAAAATACGCTCAGAATCTTGCAGAAGACTATGTAATCAGTCGAAGTAAAATCAAATTTAATTTTGATAAATTAGATAAAGAGGAAGTATATACAGAACTTGCCGTAGTTAAGGATTTACCAGAGATATATACTAGAATAATATATTCATTAGGAAGAACTCATATATATCAATGGAATAAAGCGGAAGCAATTAAATATTTTGAATTATCGCAATATTTAGGAAACAGGTTAGGGCTTTTTGAAGGATATCTAAGTTCTAGAAGTGGAATAGGAATAGTAAATGGAGAAGAGATAAATATTGATATAAAAAATGGGGCTTATCAAAGTGCGGAAATAAAATTACACGAGTTGATACAGTTATATCAGAATTTAAAAGATAGTAATGTGGAATATAAGGCGAATTATACACCTGGTGTACTACCTTCAATAATAATTCCTAAAGAAGATATCTATAACCAAGTAGAATGTGATGAACGAATAGCAAAATATTATGCAGAACTAGTTGTGATCACAAAAGATATAAATAAAAAAGCAGAGTATTTGCAAAGAATATTAGGTCAATTTATAGGTAGCGAATCTTCTTCCGGTATATTAGTACAATTTACGAAATTACCTAAAAAGAAAACGGCTTCGGTTTATAATAATTTAGGAAATATATTGCTTCAATTATATGATAGATCCGTAAATTATAAGCAATTTATAGATAGGATGGCAAAAGAACTGCTCTACCGAATGAAAATGATTTAGAGATTATAGAAATGATTTTTAACTTAGCAAGGTTACAAAGCAGAAATACTGACTTCACAAAATCTGATGCATATGATGGTTTAATGCGAGTATGTAAAAAACAATTGGACAGTATGATGTTAACACAAGCAGAAAAAACTAAGCTTTTAGTAAGAATATCGGAATTAAGAAGCATGAGAGACTACATAGACAAACAATTAAACATACAACGTAATCAATTACGGTAATTTGGCTTAAGTAAAAATATGTCATCACCAAGTATCATATTCTTATGAAAGAGAGTTTAATTCATAAACCAACGAAAATAATAATAAACATCAAAGATGAGATTGAGGAAATCAAGTCTCATGTAGATATGGTATTATTATCGACTCAAAATATTAATATAAAGATTAAGCAACTAAAACAAATAGAAGAAAGCTATAAACCTTTGTTGAGAGAGTTGGCTCATAAAAACACTATAGAAGAAATAAATAGCATAATAGCAGTATTTGAAGGATTAGCTCATTTCACTAAAACAATTGGTAAGTTAACTGGGAATCTTAAATACTATACAGATACAGCTGTCCTATATCAATACATTGCTACTATAATTGAGCAAAAAACAAAACCAACCGGTCTTCACGCACAGATATCAAAAGAAAATCTATATGAAGAACTCAGTGGAATAAAACAGAGCCTGTTATCTGCTATTAGTAATAATAAGTCAACTACTATTAATATAAAAGATCTCAAACAAGAAATAGAAGAAAATAAAAGCATATTGTATAAACTGAGGCTCCAAACTAGCAATAAGATTAAAGAAATAGAGAATTATTTAAAATTTAGCAAAACGCCAGAAAATATATATTCCATAGAGGAGCGTGAAATTTTGTATGTAACAGGAGCCAAAAACCTATTTGTAAATATAATCACTTTAGAAATGAAAGAATTCTTAGCCAAATTATATAAAGATAGTGAACAAGAAATACACTCACCTCCTTGCAGCTATGCAGTTATAGGACTTGGCTCACTAGCTTTGGAACAAATTACTCCATATTCGGACTTAGAGTTTGCTATATTAACTGAAAACTCAGAATATAAAGGACACTCAGATATAAAAATAAGAGAGTATTTTAAGAACCTGACTCATTTAGTCAGTTTCAAGATAATAAATCTTGGAGAAACAGTAATACATATTAGCAAATATAATACAAATTTAGATCATTTAGTATGCAAAGGAGTTAACATTGACTTAGGAGGAAAATCACCATTAGGAAGAGAAGAAGAGGACAAACCATATGAATTAATAGGAACAGTGGAATACATGTTATGGTATGTGTATAACAAGTATGATAGAGCCAGCCGTATAGATAAAAATCTACCAAATATTTTAGAGAAAGTTTGCTATGTATATGGAGATGAAAAGCTTATAATACAATATCAAACAGCTGTTAGCAAATTCTTGTTTAAAGAAAGAGATAGTGATGGTAACTTAAATTGTGAGGCAAGAGCCATAAGAATTTTACAAAAAGGCACTATAGAGTTTAATTGTCCAAATATATCTAATACTCATTCAGTAATACAAAATAAAGGAGATCTAGAGAAGTTTAGGCCGCTATTTAAAATTAATGGTGAATTATTTGATATAAAGCAAAATATATATAGGTTACCTGATAGGTTATTATATAATATAGGACTATATTATGGTATAGATAAGGGTAATGCTTGGGATACTATAGAACAATTACGAGTAAAGGAATTAATAAGTACAGAAGCTTCTATACATTTGAAATATGCAATAACCTTTGCCACATTGCTTAGATTAAAAGGATACCTACATGCTAAATCTCAAAAAGAAGATATGTCTATATTTCCGTCTTCTTTATCAGATTCAGAACAAAACAATTATAATATAGAAATATTTCATTTATCTAAAGATGATTTAGAAGAAGATGGCAACTTGTTTAAATATTTCTATATTGTATTACCATTACATCAAAGAATAGAAGAATTCTGCGAACAACATAAGTCTCTCAACGAATATGAAAAAAAAGAGTTCTTTAAATATGATAAGTTTTATACAAATAATTCAATAAACAAAGGTCTTATTCATTTTCGATTACTACACTACCACGAAGCACAAATTAATTTCGAGAAAGCATTAGAAAACTCAGAAAATCATAGTAATTTCCATATAATAAGAATTTTAGGACATATATATAATAATCTTGGTGACTTAAAAAGAAGTCAAAAGCATTGGGAATATTGTTTAGATAATATTGCTTTATCACAACATAATCTTGCTGTTGCGCTTTATGAGTTAGGGAATTGTTATAATATACAAGGAATGTATAAAGAAGCACAACGTTATTGTTATGAAAGTTTAAAGAATTTTTACCAAATTTACCACCATGAGAAAAATCAATATATAGTTTCTGCTCTAAGTCTGCTAGGATCTATTAATTGTAATATGAATTATTTTGTTATTGCCTTAGAGTTTACTGATAATATTCAGGAAATGCTAAAAATAGTTTATAACAAAAACTCACATATTGATATTGCCTGTGTTTTATGTACTCTAGGAGAAAACAGCTTATCCGTTGGAGAAATCGAAAAAGCAGCAAGTTATTTTATTCAGTCTATAAATATGTATAATGCAATTTACAAAGGTGAACCTCATCCTAATGTAGCTCTTGCCTTAAATAATCTAGGACTAGCGTATATCGAACATGGAAGAATATGTAATGAAATCGGTGAATATAAACTTGCACAAAACAGCTATGAGCTTGTAAAAAGAACTATTATTAAAAGTTTGTATATGTTGAATATAATATATAAAGATAATTCGCATCCGTTAATAGCCCAAGCTTTAAAATATCTGGGGATCTATTGTCATTTTATTGGGGACTTAGAAAAAGCACTAGAATGCCATATAAATAGCATTAAAATGCAAGAACAAATAAACAACACACTTGATGTAAGTGCTGTCCTACATATACAAAATTTAGTATTAGAAGAGTATAAGAAGACACGAGCACTCTATATCGAAAGCTCAAATATATTGAGAGACATCTTTTTTGAGAAAGGTAACTTAGATATTACTTTGTCTTTATGTTTCTTGGGAAGAATCAAAACCTATTATCAGTATAAGTATCAACAAACATTAGAATATTTTTCTGCCTCTAAAAAAGAGATTAGTTATTTTCCCTAACCATTATTGTTATCAGTTAATAAACAAGACGATAAAAGATGCAGAAGATTTTATACAAAGTTATTCTACTAAACTTAATATAAATTGTGATATAAAGTATCATCTAAATATAATAAATTATGAAGAAGTTTCACAAAGAATACAGTATGTAGACATATTAGGAGATGACATACCGTCTGGTGTTTAGGATAGTTAAAAGTAACCTCAAATATCTTTTGGGCTCGAACATACAAGACACAGATCAATTTGGAATACATTCGTTCATATTCTCTCTACTTTGGTTGCTTATTGTATAAAACCTACCAAATCAGCTATTACAAAAAATTATTTAATCCAGAACTGAGGTCTGAAGAAAGAGGAGTAGGAGAAGGAGTAGCAATTGGTAGTGGCATAATGGCACGAGTATTAAGCGCTTTGATTGTTGCTGGCGGTGTTACAGTATCTGCAGCAGTACCCGCGGAAATCGTAAGAGGAACAGTTGGCGCTGCTTTCGGCGAATTAATAGAAACCATGATTGGAGATATAAATGCCTCCCACTTACAGAAACAACTCAATCAAGGAGGTTTAATATTATGGGTTATTACAACTAACAAAGCAAAAGAAGATATTGCATGTAAATATATTGCAAAAACACGCAGCTCAATATGTTCATATATATGACATAAAATAGAGCGCACTCGCTTAAGACAGTATCCGAACCGATTTGCATTTATTACCTTTAAATATTGATAGAGCCTGTCAGAACTTTAGACTCTGTCAGATTCTTTGTGTAAGTATGATTTCGCCATTTGACCAATTTTGTGATTCTGTATCACAAAGTATGGCAAACTGATTTAAGGCAATTGCCCAGTCCTTGATAGACATTGTCCATTTTTTACTGGCATTAGTCAACGCCAAAAATATTATTTTTTGAATTGATTTATCATCTGGGAACACCCCTTTATTTTTGATAATTTTTCTGATTTGGCGATTGGCTGATTATCGAGTAGACGAGAAGATTACTCTTCTCGCCCCTCACGGAACCGGACTTACAGATTTCCCATATCCGGCTCTTCAACAAAAATATTAGTTGTTATGTACAGAATGAGGTAAGTGCGGTTTTATTAGTCCATATTGATCTTTTATTTTCCAGAATCTCTCCCATGGTATATATCCTCTTTGACTTCTACGGCTTAAATATTTATGCCATATCCTTTCTAGGTGACGATAAAATGCTGAGATACTTGGATAATTACCTGTTACTCCGTAATAATTGTAGTGTCCTCGGAGTACCGCATTAAGATACCTTGCTTGCCAAGGTAATGGTTGATGCAGGTTCTCCCTGCACCAAGTGGTAACTCGGTTCATTGCGGCACTCAGTCTCTTTGACTCAGTACGACAACCAACTTTGTATTTACCGTTCCTACTAATTCCGTTGTAAAAGGTAAAACCTAAAAAACTAAATGTTGATCTTCTTTCGTTTTGTTTTCTGCTATTTTCTATAGCAAACTTGCCAAAACGACATAACTTACTCTTTTTAAGGTTCATTTCCAGCTCAAACTTCTGCAACCTGCTTTTCAACATTTCCTGAAACTTAACTGCTTGATTCTCGTGTTGAAAACAGAACAACAGATCATCCGCGTATCTAAAACTATACATCTCTCCTTTTATGCTGTTACGGGCTACTTTGGTACACCATAAATCAATCACATAATGGAGATATATGTTTGCTAGCGTTGGACTAATGACTCCACCTTGCGGTGATCCTGTTGAAGAAGCTATTAACTTCCCATCTTCCATTATACCAGCTTCCAGCCAACCTTTTATATGTTTTAGTACTCGTTGATCTTTTATTCTATGACTTACAAACTTCATAAGCCATTCATGCTGCATATTATCAAAGAACGATGCAATATCTACATCCAGCACCCAAGATACTTTCTTTTGCGCTATTGTTTCTTTAACATCTTCTACTGCTTGTAAAGAGTTTTTACCTTCTCTAAAACCATATGACATTAGTAGAAACTCTGGCTCATAGACTGCTTTTAGTAATAAATTAACAGCATTTTGTGCTACCTTATCTTCTACTGTAGGCAATCCTAAAGGTCGTTTGCTACCATCCCTTTTGGCTATATAGACTCTCTTTACAGGTTGAGCCTTATACTTTCCTCTTTGCATCCTATACAAGAGTTTATATAAGTTCAAACTTAGATTTTCTGCATACTTATTGCTGCTTACAGCATCAATTCCATATGCAGCTCCTTTGCGTAGCTTTCTCCATGATTCACCTAACCATTCCTTATCTACTAAGTGCATCAAAGTTCTTAGTGGTTCATCACGAATCTGCTTTGCTCTACTAGTTAGAGACAATAATTTTGTTTGGAATGAATTGCAATTCGGTGACTGCTCTTTCTGACCGTTATTGACTCTGTCTTGTTGTGTACCCCTTCCCTCCATAGACATTACTCTACTTCTCCAGTACTATGAGTACATCTGACCCCCTAAATATCTTCATTATTAATTTTGCAATTGCCTTCATTGATAATTACCTTTTTTTATAAGGAATATTTAGGGTCTCCCAGGTTCCTTGATTGAACAGTTTTATACATGCTGACGACGCATACCCCGCCAGATAGTATTAAGCTCACCATATCGCTTAACCCCATTTTGCTTTCCACATCATCGACAGTGTCAGCTTCTAGCATTGATCGAAGTTCTCGAGGCTCTCTTGTCGTTCACTTTCGTTTCGGCCTGTATTCGCCCTGTTTACGCTTCATCCACTACATTGCTGTAGCATATGCAAAACTCAGTTCTGGCTGGTTAGTTACTCCTTTGCCAGAGAGGAATTTCACCTCCTTGTTCAACCAGGCTTCTCCTGGCACACCAATAGCATTTGTAGTATAAATTGCTTTTCTGATGCCGTCTGGGAAGCTAAAAAGGGGTGCGATTCCAGACCAATTACGCTGCCAGATATCAGTAATTATCGGATATTTATCATCCCACTTTTTACTAAAATTCTGTAGCTCTCTAACTCCTTCTGCTTCATTTATGCTTGCATAAAAAATATGGTAAAACCTTAGTTAACCCTGGAATATTAGCCGATAAAGAACGTAACCCTGAAAAAATAGTGTTCGGTTATATATCAGAGCAAAAAACCAAGCTTTAAGCAATCAAAAAGAAAGGGCTTGAATTACTTTATGATGTGCCTCGTGAGGATTTAAATTGTTAGCGTCTATTTTAATAATTCGTGAGTTATAACGCTCAGCTAACTGTTGAAAACTTTGCGCAACTTGTTGATGGAACTCTAAGTTTTTAGCTTCAAATTTGTTAGTATTGCCGCGACTTATGGCTCTATTTAAAGCTTCTTGTGGATCAACATCAATAAAGAAGGTAATATAAGGAAGAATATTACTCATTAGCTGCTGATGTAGTTGATATATTTTTTCTGCTCCTATGTCATGGCTAAGTCCTTGGTAGCATGCGTAGAGTCAACGAATCTATCACATATTACTACATTGCCTTCTTCTAGCTTAGGGAGTATAAGTTTTTTTAGATGTTCGTACCTGGCCGCCATTACTAGCATTAGTTCAGACATAGGTAGTAAATCTCGGTTTACTACAATATCTCTAATGGATTCTGCAGTATCTACACCACCTATTTCGCGAGTTAAGATTACTGGAACCTTCTTAGATTGTAGGTACTCTGCTAACATTTTCGCTTGAGTAGATTTTCCGCTGCCTTCTATTCCTTCGAAGCTGATGAACTTTCCTTACTATTATCACATAATTTGCTATTACTACTTAGTTTTTTAAGATCTTTTGTTATCATCATTTCAACCTAGTGATTATTAAATTTACTGGAGCTCTGCTAACTTATCCTTATTTTTGGATAAAATTAAGCTTGAAATATCTTTATGGTTAACTCAGAACATGCCTTATTCATTGGCATTTTACATTAACTTATTTTATAATTTAGCGTAATTATAGAGAAACAACGATAAGCTAAAAAATACAAAGTTTATAAAAATCAGTGCATATAAAATT
>NZ_CP112941.1 GCF_034366785.1 Candidatus Trichorickettsia mobilis | reverse complement strand
TTTGCTATATTGAATATAGTTATTCAGACTTTCATGTGTTATCATTACTCCTTTAGGAACACCTGTTGATCCAGAAGTATAGATTATATAGGCTAGATTTTTAATTGAGACACTGTTAGTGTGATTAAGCTCAGAATGTTTATTAAAATCTTCTGCATCTACTTCAATAACAACTTTAAACCAATCAGCAATACTTTCTTTTAACTTAGCTTGGGTTAGTAATATTAATGCTTTAGTATCTTCAACAATATACCTTAACCTTTCTTTAGGAGAATCTGAGTTAATAGGTATATAAGTACCTCCAGCTTTTAGAATACCAAGTATAGCAACTATCATCTCTAATGATCTATTCATAAAAATAGCTACTGGAGTTTCAGTTAATACTCCTAGACTTAGTAAATGATTTGCTAATCTATTCGCTTTCTCGTTTAATTCTCGATAAGTAATCGTAGTATCTCCATATACTACAGCTATATTATCCGGTGTTTTTGCTACTTGCTCCTCAATTAATTCATGTATACATCTTACTGGATATACTACTTCAGTTGAATTCCATTCTTTTGTTATCAGTTGATATTTTTGCAAATTAAGATACTCAAACCTATTTGTTTCAGGATCATGTATTATTTGCTCTACCATCTTAACCATTATTTCAAGCAGCTCCGATATCGTATCATTATTAAATAATTCTCCGGCATACCTAATAAACAACAGTAATTCCTGCTTATTAATTGCTTCATACGCTACTACACTTAGAGGATAATCAGCTTTCTCAACTACTTCTTTGAAAACCATCTTTAAATTACCATCTCCTTTCTCTTTTTCTATCGGATCAGGATAATTCTCATAAACAAATAAGCTATCAAACAACCTCTCTCCTCCTTTCTGAAGATTAGCTAAATTTGTCTCACTTCTGCTATTAAGTTCATTTATGTCATCTTGCAAAATTTTTATTGTTTCTATCACCGTTCTATACTTTGAGTGGTCAACTACTAAAGGTAAGGTATTAATATATAATCCTACGGATTGCTCAATATTATCTACCGGAATATTCCGTCCAGATATTGTTGTTCCTACTATTGTTCGTTTGCTATCACTATAAATACTTAATACTTTATGCCATATGTACTGTAACACGGCATTTAATGTAACCCCTACTTCTTGAGTTAAATCTTTAAGTTGATTATATAACTCACCTCTTATAACTATATTTTGACTTCGAGGATCTTTAATATATTTATACTCTTGCAATCTTACATCTTGCTTCTCTTGCAATATTAGGCTACTTAAATCTAATCTTCCTTCTATGTTATTTAGATATTCTTTCCAATACTCCTCATTATCCTTAGCATGATGTTGCAAATATTGTTGAGCTCTGATATAAGCAGTATCCTCTTGTGTATCAACAACTGTGCATTGCAATAATTTCAAATAAGTTTCATGAACATACTTTAATAATATAGGATTACTCCATCCATCAAGGATTACATGATGACTACTAAAAATACAGGTATATAAATCTTCCTTTTTTTTAATTAAACATATCCTAAATAACTTACTTACTGCTAAATCGTATATCTCCTCTCTATCTTTTTTCTTAATCTCCTCAATTCGTTCTTCCTGATTACTTTCTTTACTTATGTCAAGATATCTCCAATCAAGCTCACATTCTTTATCTACTATTTGTACTAGTTCTTCTTCCCAACTAAACCTTAATCTTAAACTAGGATATTTATTTTGAGCATATTGCCATGCCTGCGCTAACATCATAGGATCAATCATATCTTGATAATCAAATACAACCTGTACCTTATAAGCATCATCTATCATACCTTGATGCAAAGCATGATAAATAAAACCTTGTTGCAAACTATTAGCTAAATATATTCCTTCAACTTCCTTATCTCTCTGCAGCCTATCTAAATATTGCTGACTTATAATGTTTGTTATATCACTGATTGTTAAACAACTTCTTGACTGGGAAATTGTATATTTAATTATTGCTACTAATTGATTCTTAAATGTTTCAGCTAATTTTATACTGCTGTTATAGTCTAATCTACTTACAATACTAAATTTAAGTTTACTTTCTATTACTAAACCGTTAAAATTTATTACGTTACAATCTTTATTTAATTCATTAATAGAAATCCCACTACTTTCTTCTGTGATTTGCCAACTGTCTTGTTTCCTATTAAACTGACCTAAATAATTAAAAACAATCTTTGGTAATATCTTATTTCCATAACCTATTAAAGCCCCATAACCTATACCTTTGTTTGGAACCTGCCTTAAACTATCTTTAACTATTTTTATACTACTTTCTATATCATCAGTTATCTCCACTACTACAGGATACATAGTAGTAAACCAACCTACGGTTCTAGTTATATCTATACTATCATCGATCTCTTCTCTACCATGTCCTTCTAGTGTAACCAAATTTCTTTTATCACCAGTAATTTCTACTAAACCATACCCCAATGCCGTTAACAAAATATCATTTACTTCAGTATTATATGCTCTATTACTTTCTTTTAGTAGTTGACTAGTTTGCCTCTCATTTAGCTCTATATTTATTTGATGAACCTCTCCTGTTACTCTTAGCTGCTTATCAGTTACAATACTATCCCAATAACTTCTTTCTTCTTCATACCTGAGGCCATAGTTTTTTATTGAATTTACCCATTGTTGATAGCTACTCCCTTTGAAACCTAATTCATTACCTATATATAAATTTTTTAAATCTTCAGCTAATATTCTCCAACTTACTGTATCTATTATTAGATGATGTAATGCTAGATATATTCTGGCTGTTTTATCACTATAACCAAATATATAACCTATATTATATAAGGGGCCTTTCTCTATATTAAAATTACTTTGCCATTCAGTTAGTGCCATATCTAATAGATGTTTAAACTCATCGCT
The DNA here is from genome assembly GCF_034366785.1 of Candidatus Trichorickettsia mobilis. Taxonomy (NCBI): domain Bacteria; kingdom Pseudomonadati; phylum Pseudomonadota; class Alphaproteobacteria; order Rickettsiales; family Rickettsiaceae; genus Candidatus Trichorickettsia; species Candidatus Trichorickettsia mobilis. The sequence continues at coordinate 18,389 of NZ_CP112941.1, read as the reverse complement.
TTCTTCTTGTATATTTAATGATCTTAGATCTAAAAATTTTAAATCTTCTACTTTAACCATCGTATCGTAATACTGATAATATTCTCCTGTAATCTGGTCTTTACTATATCTTAATTTAAACACATCATGATGTTCTATGAGTTTAGCAATACCAAATTTTAATCTAGCGATATCTAATTCAGGTACTCTTATTAAAAAAGATTGGTTCCAGTGACCTAGTCTTATAAAATCATTAGAAAAGAACCATTTTTGTATAGGGAGTAACCCAAAAGAACTTTCCAAAATTCCTTGTTCCGCTTTTATTTTAATCTCTCTAACTAAGGATTTACTTAAGACATTATCAAACAACTTTTGTATTGTTCTATGCTTAAAGATATCTTTAATACTAACGGTTAACCCTAACTCCTGCCTTAACTTACTTACCAGCTGTATACTAACTATACTATCTCCACCTAGTCTAAAAAAATCATCGGTAATACTTATCTTATCTTTTTCAAAGCTCAATAACTCAAACCATATCTTACGTACCTTAACCTCAAGTTCATTTCTTGCTTCTACGTAATTCTTACTATTAATCTCTGGCTCAGGCAATGCGCTTTTATCTAACTTTCCATTAATAGTAAGTGGTATTTTATCTATATAGACAAAATACTTAGGTATCATATATTCAGGTATTCTACTTTCTAAGTAACTTATAATCCTATCACTATCTAGTTTTTTATCTGATACGCAGTACCCTATTAAATACTTATTACTATTTTTTTCTTTGACAGTTACTACACTTTGTTTTATCCCCTCGAACTCATTTAAGTTACTTTCAATTTCGCCTAATTCAATTCTATAACCTCTAATCTTTACTTGCTCATCACTTCTTCCTAAATACTCAATATTACCATCGTGTAAATACCGCCCTATGTCTCCTGTCTTATATAAACGCTCACCATTACCAAATGGATTTGCTATAAATCTCTCAGCCGTCAAATCTGCTCTATTAACATATCCTCTAGCAAGTCCTTTTCCTCCTATATATATTTCTCCCTTTATCCCTATCGGTAATATTCTTATCTTTTCATCTAAGATAAATAATTCTACATTTGGTCTTTGCTTTCCTATTGTAATTTTGTCAACCTTATATTTTCTTTCATTGTCATAAATACTACTAGCACTACTCCATACTGATACTTCAGTAGGTCCATATTCATTCGATAATAATGTATCACTCAACAGCTCAGAATGTAGCTCCAATATCCTATCAGGACACTTCTCACCTGCCACAACTACAACTTTTAAGTTTCTAAGCTTACTACTTCCTGTCTCTAGTAAAGATAAATATAATACAGGTGGACAAGGAAAATGTGATATATTATTATTCTTAATAATATTTAACAACTTCTCAAGATCCAGATACTCAATTTGCGGAACAATATTAACACTTCCCCCGGTGATTAAAGGCCAAAATATTGCTGTAATAGAACTATCAAATGATACTGGTACTACAAGTAAACTTCTTATCTTATCTTCTTTATAATAATTAGTTCTTGATATTAATGACTGAATTAAATTCTCGTGCGTACCCATTACTCCCTTTGGAGTTCCTGTAGATCCTGATGTATATATTATGTATGCTAGATTATCAGCATACAATATTGTTGATAAGTTATGATCTTTCTCCTCAGAAGACAGATAATTATCACTGATAATTATTTTTCCATTATAACTAATAAATTTATCAACCAGGCTCTCTTGAGTTAGTACCATCCCTATTTTAGCATCTTCGAGAATAAACTTTAGTCTCTCTTCAGGACAATTTGGCTCAATTGGTACATAACATCCTCCTGCCTTTAATACTCCAATTATTGCAGCTACTATTTCTACAGATCGTTCCATTACAATACCAATACGATCTTCTGTTTTGACACCTTTACTTATTAAAGACCATCCTATCTTATTACTTATTTTATTTAATTCATCATATGTTAATTCTCTATCTCCGCATCTTACTGCTACCTCTTCTTCTAACTCCTTTACTTTTTTCTCAAATAATTGGTAGATAAACATAAAACCTGAATCAATTATATTATCCATTCTTTTTTAGCAAATAATCTCTCACTTGCTATACCATTACTTCTACAAGCAGAAACAAATTTATTTGATTCCATCATTTGAATAGAATCAGGTGCATAACTTAATGCCATAATATGATGCAACCAAGGTTCTTGTCCCATAGCATAAACGTAAGCGCTTTTACATTTTAATTTTTGTACTATTGACCATGCCTTACAAAAATTAGATCCAGAAAGTTGTCTGCTACGATCAAAAGATCGACTCAGTGGTCTAGACAACAAAGGACCATATAACCATGTTAAAGGAGCTCCATCGCATTCCATACCTACAAACAACATATCAACATTACCTATCAATTCATGAATATGATCATATAAAAATTCTTCTAAATTATTTGAATCAGCAGCAAACATTAATTTTTTATCCTTAATATTTATACAGTAAGCCAGTTTTGCATGTACGTTTAAATCAGAATGCTCACCAAAAAAAGGTAATGCAATAATATTTCCATCTTTAAAAGGAACAGTATCTAATTCATCAAGTTCGATTAAAGATCTAAAGCCTGTGTGTTTTAAAATGAGTTTTATAGAAGGATCAGCTAAGAATCCTTTCTGATTAGTTGGAAAAATAATATGAGAGATTTTATACCTTAACTGCAAAAGAGTTTCGAGTATTAGATGGTCTTGATGATTATGAGTAATAATAACAAAATCTATCCTATCGGGTAAATCATCAAAAGTATATCTTGGAACATCACTAGCAACTGAATAGCTAATTACTGGATCAAATAAGATTGATATATCTTTAGTTTGAATCAAAATACATGCATGACCAAAGTATCTTATTCTTATTCCATCACCTAAGTAATTATTATCATGTCTCCTGTTTATTGATACATCAGTAAAAAATGATTTAAATAAGTCTTGTTTATTATTGGGTATATTAAAAATATTTATTACGTCCTTAATCTCACAAGGGTTAGTCTTTAAGCTAAATAGGAAATCTAATTTTTCATCAGAAAATGGAATTTTAAGATATATTTCTTCTTCATTATCTAATCTAGGGGTACTAAGCACAAATTTTCTAAAATCACTGGATATATTAGAAATAGCTATTTCCTGAGCCTGTTCATCATAATAAGTCTTATATATCAATGGCTCAATAAACCTTAATGCTGGTTGGCTATTCAAATCGTAAACCAATTCTACATATCCTCTAAGCATATTCGGAACAAGCTGATACCAATCTTCTAGAGACCCTCCTTTCGCTTCTTGTAAGCAAAGATCAGCTTCTTTTATTGCTTTATTCAGTTCTATTAATTTTTTGCAACTTATATTAGTTGATTCAATCAACTCTTTTATTTCATTTATCTTTAATCCTTCTAAATCCAAAAATGGTCCTCCTAACATTTGAGGATCATTAACAGCTTGAGCATGAATACGAGGATTTTGGACATAAGATCTCATAATCTTTAAATGCCTATCAACAATGTTACAAGCAGCTGTTATAGGGGAAATGAGATGAGGCCACGCATACCATCTCCAAACTAAAGGCTCAACTTTTATAGTTGATTTTAAATAAAAACTACTCATATACCTTTTCTCTTATAAATCTTGCACTACTCGAAATCCTGCATGCTGATAAATGTGTTTACGAAACCAAAGTCTATAATATCTTGAAGCACTAGTACCAGTACTAGCCCACGAACCACCTTTCAACATCATATGATCAGGAGTAAAAAAAGGATAAGAAAAATGCGGATATAAATTATGAGTTTGGAATCCTGGTAGTGGATAAAATTGAGTTTTTAGCCATTGAAATACATTGCCATAAACATCATTAAAACAGTTTGTGTTCGATTCAAAAAAGTTAACAGAACAGGGAGAGCCAAATTTCATATTAATATTATAGTTATCTTTTAAGAATGGTTCTTGATTGACGTCTGAATACTGACTGATTAGCTCAAATTCTTCTTCTTTCATTAATCTTGCTCCATTCCCAAACCAATTACAGTATGCTTCAGCCTCATGAAAATTAACCTCTACAGGCCAATTCCATGGCATATCAATTTTCTCAAAAATAGTTCTATATTTGTAGATATCGTCTTCAAACACCCAAAATCGAGGGTGCGTTACCTTATTTTCTATTTTCCAAGACCATCCTTCAGTGGACCAAAAATACTGCTTATCATAACCTTCACTATTAACAAAATCAGAAAATTCTTTGTTTGATATTAAATTACGACTAGCGACAAAAGCAGAAACTCGAACATTTAGATAACCTTGTTCATTATCCCAAGCAAAATAAGGATGACCTTTAGGTTTTCCAATCACAACACTGTCGTTAGGAACAGTAATCATTGATTGTTTTATTTGTTCATTAGTGATTGGTGCGTATACCCATTGCTCTGGTTTTTTTAATACATTAGTACAATATTGTCTAATTAAAACAGAAGACGTTTCAAAATGAATTCGATCATGTTCAATGCCCATCAGTAATGCGTATTCTTTACTTTCTTGATGAATAAAGTCAAAACTTAGGTTTTCTATTACATTAATTATAACCTCAAAAACCTTATCTCTATACTGTCTTACTTCTTTATACGCAGGCCATTTATCAACAACTCTTAAGTATTGAGGATGAACTGGGTCTACACCTTCAGCAAATAATTCTTCATAATAATCATTAACACCTCTTTTAATTAGTCCAATAATGCGCATTTTATTTATATAAAATGCAGCAGTATGACCTAAATAAAACAACAATGGAAGTCTTAATTTATCTGGATTTAAATATAAACTTTCTTCATCTTGAATAGTACTATACAATGTTGCTGATAACTGCCATGAATTTTTAAAATACTCAAGCAATTCATTTTTTGAACAATTATAATTATCCAAAGGATATAAACTATTAATTTTTTTCATAGCCTAATAACTTGTAATTTTATTATATATAACATATATAATCTAAAGTTTATTAAATATGCAACTATTAATTATCAACATAATTGATTATATTTAGAATATGAGCAAGACAATAGGAATAATAGGAGGCTCAGGACCTCTAGCATCAATGGATATAGAAAAGAAAGTCTTTGATATAGTTAAACATAAGTTCTCTCGACCTGAGGATAAAAATTACCCTCAGCTGTTAATATATCAGCACACTAATTTCTCCACTGATACCTTAGAACGCGAGAAGCAATATATCTCGTGCGCTAAAATATTAGAGAATGCTGGGGTTAGTAATATATTAATAGCTTGTCATTCAGCCCATATATATTTAAAGAAAATAAAATCAGAAATCAGAACAGAAGTAACGGATATAGTACAATTAACCTCAGATTACTTACACAATATATATCCTAATATAAACAAGGTTGGGTTATTATCTACCTACACTACTCTAGATTCTAAACTATATAATAATGCTCTATCACAATACAATATTGAAGTAATCGGACCAGAAGAAAAATCATTAATGAACTTATTAGAAGGAATACATCTAATCAAGGCAGGAATATTGTATGATAAAGTAGTTGAAAAAAAATTTTTAGCAGATAAGTATGTCTCATTATTTTCAGCAGCAATGGAAGAACTAATTTATAAAGGTTGCGAATATATTATTCTAGGATGTACGGAATTGCCATTAATATTTTTTTCGCTTCAAACCTTATACCCTAAAAGCACTTTAATAGACTCAAACATGCTTATAGCAAAATTTATTATTAATCAGTTTTATCAAGCTAATGAGCATCAAAATTTAAATTAAATGTCTTAAGAGTTTTATTTTTAGCTATAGAATTATAGATTTTATCTGCACTATCTTTATTAATGATTGTATAATCAAGATTTAGAGTATGTAGAGTGTGATTATAACTAAGGGCTTGAGCAATATAGCTAGCCCCTAAATTATTAATAGGATTGAAGTGTAAATAAAGTTCCAGCAGCGAAGTATTAGCCTGAAGAGCCTCAAAAATATACTTTATTCCCTTATCAATGATGTTATTCACTGCTAAATTTAAAATTTGTAATACATCATTTTTTTTTTAACATGTCAGCTATATTTTTTGCCCCAATATCACCTATGCAATTATTACGTAAATCCAAGCCTCTAATAACTTTACTATTCTCGACTACTTGAGCTATATATTTCACTCCAGCATTTTTAATGTTATTTTGGTACAGACAAATATAATCCAAAGCTTGATTAGAAACTAAAGCTTGAGATATAATTTTTACTCCAGCATCTCCAATTTTATTAGCACCTAAATTTAAAAATTTAATGATATTATTACCTGCAATAATATTTGCTATATATTCAACTCCCTTTATTTGTATTTTATTTGTCCCTAGACTTAAATGACTTAAACAATTATTGCCTTTTAATCCCTCAGTTATATGCTGAACAGCTAAATCTCCAAGCTTACTATTTTCTAATACTAAATCTTTTAAGGTAGTATTAGAAAATAATACCTTGCCTAAAATATAAGCATTATTTTTATCAATTGTATTATTACTTAAATTTAAATATGTCACACTGTTATTATCTAATAATGTTAATAAAATAGAATTTATTTGTTGTCTAGTTAAAGTTACCTCTTGCAAAGAAATACTCTTACAAGTGTTATTCTTAATATTATTAGTTAATTCTTTAAACTCTAATTTATTCACTTAAATTACCTTCATATAACTGACTCAATAGCAGATTCTAAAATCTTAAACCCCCTCTCAATATTTTTACTGGCTACAGTAATTGCAGGTAGTAATTTAACTACACCATCGTTCCTACCACAAGTTTCCAGTAATAAACCTTGGTTAAAACAAAATTTTGAAATCAAACCTGCTAACTTTGGTTTGTCTTCAAAACTCAATCCCCACATCATTCCTTTACCTCTTATTTCAATAAAAGGGAATTTATTTTTAATATGCATCAAGCAATTTTCAAAAATTAACGTTTTATCTTTAAGAGAATTAGTAAAATTGTTATCTAGCCAAAAATCTAAGGCTGCAGTGGCTGCTACATACCCTAACTGATTACCTCTAAAAGTACCAGTATGCTGACCAGAATCTAAAACATCAAGAGAACTGTCAACTAAAACTAAAGACATTGGTAACCCTATACCACTAATGGATTTAGATAGAATAACCACATCAGGTATGATATCATAATCATCAAATGAAAAAAATTGTCCCGTTCTTCCACAACCTGCTTGTATATCATCAATTATTAACATAATATCGTTTTCTTTGCAAATACGATGCAAAGATTGTAACCACTTTTTAGGAGCAACATTAATTCCGCCATCGCCTTGTACAACCTCTAACAATACAGCAGCAGGTTTATCAACACCAGACAAAGGATCATGGATAATCTTTTCTATTAACTCTAAACTATTGTCAATAGACATATACCCAGTCGGATAAGGAATAAAAATGCTACCGTATAAAGGAACTTGGGCAGCGGAACGAATAAAATTTGATGAAGAGACTGCAAGACTACCAAGACTCATACCGTGGAAACTTCCAGAAAAACAAATTATATTAGTTCTTTTTTTTGCATTTCTTACAAACTTAAGAGCTGCTTCTACAGCATTAGTTCCAGTAGGACCAGCAATAAAGATCTTGTGATTACTAAACCTATCACCAATAACTTCAAAAAACTTGTTAATAAAATTTTGTCTTGCAACTGTATTAAAATCCAATCCATTAATTATTCCATTGTTTTTAATGTAAGTAATCATTTCTTTTTTTATTATAGGGTTATTATGTCCATAATTTAAACTACCAGCACTCATAAAAAAATCTAAAAACTCAACCCCATTAACTGAATATATAAAGTCACCTATAGCCTTATCAAAGACTTCAGGAAATGAATGCCTATAAACAAGATTTTTTGATTCGTAACCATTTATATTAAGGATACTGCTACTATCAATCACGTTTACTCTCCATTTTATCTCTAAGACTTTTAGGCCTCATATCTTGCCACGCTTCTTTAATATATTGTAAACAATCTTCTTTGTTTCCGACTGGACCTACTTGTTTCCATCCTAGAGGTATATGTTTATTTTCAAACCACAAAGAGTACTGTTCTTCTTCATTGATTAGACATAAATATTTTTTTTCTTCACTCATAATACACTCATTCGTTTAATTATTATCTACACCATTACAACAGTAACTTAATCTTTCGTCTAAGCAAGTTTCACCGCCCATGAACTGTTAAAACATTTTATGTAGCAACCATTTTACACCTATCTTCTTTCTTTATGAGGAGCATAAATAGATGAGGCTGAATTAAATTCAGTATCAATCATATAACTCTAATGTTATCAACAGCTGGAGTTTTATCCCTTAATCTTTAGTAGCAAAATACTAAAGAAAATTCTCTAGCCAAAAACTGAAATACGAATTTTTATTGATAGAGTAAAACAATCCTATTTGATATTGATACAAAAATTTCTTAATAATAGTGCTCCTTTATATTTACATTAAACAACTATGCATAAAAAAGAACTACTTCGTCTTTATATTTACTCTAAATTTTAGACAATATATTGGAGATCAAAATCTAAATTATACCTTTAAAAAGATGCAAGGCACTCTATAACATTTTTAACAACTTTAGGGTCATCTATATTTTTTATTATAATATTTATCGTATCTACAGCATGACTACGAACCTTACAATACTCATCATTTAAAAGATGAGTAAGCGGAATTATAGCTTTAACCAAATTTTGTTGCAATATTTCAGGAGTTGCCTTATTGGCTATCTGACCTAAAGACCAGATAGCATTATCTCTCACCTTCCAATCTTTGTCTTTAAGTACTTCAATCAAAGGTTCTATTACTTGTATTAAATCTATTATAAATTTTTCATCAGCATTACTTGCCATATGGCCCAATACCTCTGCGGCATTATCTCTAACTTTAGACTCATTATCTCTTAAAGCTGACATTAAAGAGGTAATTGCTTGTGCTAAGATAGAAAAAATTTCGGGATAAACTATATTTTCAGCAATGTGACCTAAAATCCAGCAAGAATTAGCTCTAGTGTACCAATCACTACTTGATAATCCTTCAATTAAAGAATAAATAATCTTACTTACTCTATTTTTATCTTCTTTGATATTTTCCAGAACATAACCTAATGTCCAAACACCATCCTTTAATAAGTCTTCCTGCTGAGTTTTTGTTAGTAGATTTACCAGAGGATCAATAACTATTTCATATGCCTCATATGCCTGAGGTAATTTAATATCTTTAGCTATTTTGCCTAAAAGGCGTAACGTATCCACATTCATAAAGTCACTCATTAAATTCTATCTATGTAATAATCTATATTCCTGTATTTTATGCTAGAAGTTTAAAAAATGACAGTATAAAAATTACTTTAATATTGTATTTTTCCAACAAAATAATTGATTTATTAGAAAGAATTTATATTATATAAGAAATTTACTAAATTTCTTATAAAGACAAATTTTAACATTAGTTTTTAATTCAAAGAATCTTAATCAATGATATAGATAGAATAATACTAAATTTTAGTACAAAATGAATTTATCTTTCATTACACTATAGATTTAGTTATGAAATTAAAGTTAAATTTTCTAAAAAACATTTGCTTATGAAAACAAATATACAGACAATCATGATCTAAATTAAGTAGATAAGATCAAATTGACTTCTAAATTTGAAGGTAACAACTATTTCAGCTAAATATTCGATTGTTTATTCTGTAATATTTTTTAATTAACCCTTAATTTAAAAATGCTTTCTGAAAATCACTATGAAGTTATGGAAAAATTATATAATAAATTGTGTGAATAATAATAGGTTTAATTTAATATTTGAAATAATTTCGCCATTCATTCCTTATATTTTAGGAATTACCTTTTGTACTATTCTATCTTCAATAGACACTTCTCTCCGTCCTTATTTAATAAAGATTATTTTAGATAAAGTTAGTGTTCTTAGCTCTAATTCAGATATCGTATTTAAGCAAGTAATTACTTGTTTAAGTGTCTATACTATAATCTCTGTACTTATGGTAGCTAATCATCGTCTATATGATTTTTGTGAACTTAAAATGATGCCAGTACTTAAGCAAAGAATTATAGAGAAGTGCATGTATTGCTTAATTGAGCAGTCTCACACTTTTTTTCTTAACAATTCTTCTGGAGTCTTAAATAAAAAAGTTATTGATATCACCATAGGAATAAGAAATGTTATTTCTATCTTCATCACTCAATTCTTTGGTAATATAATAACTCTACTAATAGCAATATTTACGTTTTCTCAAGTAGATTACATCCTAAGTTATATTTTAATGACCTGGGGCATGTTATATATGATAATATCTATTAGATTCAGCAGAAAAACCGAAAAATTATCGAGAATCTTTGCAGAGAAAGAAAGCGTTGTGATGGGAAATATAATTGATATATTGTCAAACATCTCCATTGTTAGGCTCTTTAATGGTAACGCTTATGAGAAAAATAATATAGCTCTTTGGACTAATGCTAGTGTTGGTGCAGAGCAAAAAATGAATTGGGATTTTCTTAAATTATGGCTAATTCAAGGATTATCATTTGTTGCTATGCAATCAGTATGTTTTGGAATTTTAATTATCAAAAAAAAACAAAATCTAGTTTCAGTTGGAGATTTTGCTTTGGTATTTACTATTAATAATTTTATTTTCAGTATTATATCTAGTATTTCAAGAAATTTTTTACAATTCGGAGAAGAGCTAGGCAAAATAAAGCATGGTATAGAAAATATAGTTGATAATAATCAACACGTTAAAGAATCATATATTCCTCTAAAAATTAGCAAAGGCGAAATATGTTTTAGAAATGTAGGATTCAAATATTTAAAAAATCAAATATTATTTGATAACAGTTCTGTTATTATCCCCAGTGGTCAAAAGGTAGGAGTAGTAGGATATTCAGGTAGCGGTAAAACAACTTTTATTAACATTATTCTAAGATTATTTGAAATTCAGAAGGGAGAGGTTTTTATTGATCAACAAAATATCTCAAAAGTAACTAAAGAATCTCTATATAAGGCTATAGGGGTAATCTCACAAGATCCAATATTATTTAATCGTAGTATAATGGATAATATAAAATATGGTAATCTAGATGCTACTGAAGATGAAGTAATAATAGCGGCAAAAAAAGCTTATGCTCATGAATTTATTATTGAAACACAATATGGTTATCAATCATTAATTGGAGAGCGTGGAATCAAGCTTTCCGGCGGCCAAAAACAGAGACTTGCTATCGCAAGAGCTATACTAAAAAATGCTCCTATTTTTTTATTAGATGAAGCAACTTCAGCAGTTGACTCAATCACAGAAAAAAAGATTCAAAATAGTTTACATGCATTTATGAAGAATAAAACTGTTGTTGTTATAGCACATCGTATATCTACCTTACTAGAAATGGAACGAATTTTAGTTTTTGATAAAGGTAAGATTGTTCAAGATGGTAAACATGAATTTCTACTAACTCAACAAGGAATATATAGAGATTTATGGAACTCTCAAATAAATGGCTTTATTATCGATAAATAAACTAAAATAGTGTTATTAGTATAATGGATGATCTAGAATTTGATTTATTAATAAAAAAAATCAATAGTGATACTTGTCCTAAAGAGTTATTGTTACAAGATAAAAAATTGAACCTTAATCAAATAAAAAAATTAGCTGATTGTTTAGAAGGCAATTCTAAATTAGTTTCTCTTAATTTAGGAAATAAAGGAATTGGTTCTATAGGTTTAAAATATCTAGTTCAAGGACTAAAATACAATAAAACATTAATCTCTCTTGATCTTCGTAATAATAACATAGAATCGTCTACTGCAAAATATGTAGCTGATTTATTAATATGTAATACAACATTACAAACATTGTATTTATTACATAACAAAATCGCAGGTGAAGGCGTGGAACTAATAGCTAGCGCTTTAAAACGTAATTGTACATTAAAAGCACTTTTTCTTAATGACAATAAACTGCAAAATAATGATTTAAAACAAATAGCAGCAATGTTACAAATAAATAAAACACTACAAGCGTTAAGCCTTGCTGATAATAATATTAATACAAAAAATATATATCCTATATTTACGAAAACAACCACCCTTACGTACCTTGACGTATCTGATAATAATATTGACTTAGCAGGTATAAAATGCCTGGCCCATTTATTGAAAAGTAACAACTCACTCGAACATTTAATTATTAGTAATAATAAAATACGAAATGATGGTATAGATTATATAGTTCAAGCTCTTACAAAGAATTACTCTTTAAAATCCTTAGATATATCTAGTAATCAAATTACTGATACCGGTGTAGAGAACATAAGTTACATGCTTAAAAAAAATTCAACTTTAATGGTACTTAATCTTAGTAGTAATAATATCACAGCCTATGGAGCTCAAAAAATAGCCAAAGCTCTTACGGAAAATAATTCTTTACATACTTTATATCTAAACAAAAATAAAATAGAAAGTCTTGGAGCTCAACATATTGCTAATACCTCACACAAGCTTGCTTCATTATCCTTGGGAGAAAATAACATTGATATAAATGGAATTCAATCGATAGCACAAATGATATTAGTTAATAAAACAATCCGCTACCTAGATTTGTGGGGAAATAATATTGGAATAGTAGGAACAAAATATATTGCAAAAGCACTTAAAGATAATAATACTTTACAAACCTTAATACTGGGTAACAATAAAATTAGGGATTTAGGAATAAGTTATATCGCAAAAGCTCTTCAAGTTAATAAATCAATGCTTCTTTTGGACATACGTAGTAATCAAATTAGGTATCAAGGAACTAAAAAATTAAAAAAAGCCCTGATGTTGAACAAAGCATTATGTGTACTTAACCTTGGAAATAATTACATTACTACTTCTGGAATAAAAAAACTAATCCAAGCGTTAAAATTTAATAATTCTTTACAAACAATATATTTACAACAAAATAAAATTACAAATGCGGGAACACAAATAATATCCGCACATTTACAAACTAAAATATATCATAAATTAACTGATTTAATTCATGCAGATAATATATGATTAAATTATGACGGTAGTTATAGATTAAGTTAACAAAATAAAAGAATATATCTAACATTAGTACAAAAATAGAAGACGTTGATAATTGCAAATAACGAAACTTTTAACGCTAGTATACTGGTTAGATGGGATGATTCTAATTTTTATACTTTTTTACAAAACCTGGAACCCTTACTAATCAAGGGTTTTATGACAAAGCCAGAGTGGTGATATAGATACAATAATTATGTTGTGAAGAGAATAGTTATAACTTATAAACATTAAAATGTTGTTAACTGATTATTAGCTGTTACTAACTCATGGTAACCATTCTGAGGGCTGAATCGACTATGTTTGCAATAAAAATTTAAATATTTATGTTTAAATTTTTATTGCTGCATGTTCTGTATTAAAGTCACGCAATTTAGCATTAGCAATGACAATAATTTTACGCACCAAAGCAGTTAATGCTACCATCTTCTTTTTTCCTAGATTAATCATTTTCTCATAAAATTGTTTAAGTTCTGAATTGGAATTCCTAGCAGCCATAGCGCTTAAGAATAATGTTGGTTTGATACAGTTTCTGCCATAAGCAGTACGCCGGATACCCCTTAAGTAGACCATGCAATGCTTCTGGGCGCCCCCCGCAAGAGATGCTATCTTCCTGCGATCAAGCGACCCAAAAGTTCTGGTAAAAGCACCAATAACTCATTGGGGCACCGTCAAGTTAAGTAAGGAATAATTTATGAGGTTGCGAAAAGAGAATAGCAATCTATATAATGGATCTTTATCATAATTTATTCTCAGTTTTTTATGCATATGCACCAAGCTCCGAAGAGGCACCGTTTTCCGGTATCAATTATTAGCCATGTAGTCTGGCTTTACCATAGATTTAATAATAGCTACCGTGATATCCAGGAACAAATGGAGTATCGCGGAGTTATCTTAAGTCATGAGACGATAAGGTTTTGGTGTTATAAGTTTGCTAGGCACCGTCAAGTTAAATACACGAGAGCTTAAAAAGCCTATATCTTTGGGTTTCAGACAGCAAGAAGCCTTGTGGTAGCCTCATCCCAGATTGATTTAGCAACAGCAAAAGCAGCTCGCCGCTGTTCTTGAGCATTTTTTGTATATCGTCAGCAAATATATTCCTCACCTTACCCATCAATGATAATGTTCTTTGAACCCCATGCGGAGATTTGAATTTAATGAGTACTTTTTCTTTTCGACGAGTAGGTTGATGTTCACCGTTAACTTTGACCGTCATCTCATCTAAATGCCATTTGTCCGTCGGTTTACGTTCTCTTTTTCTAATCACCTCTTGAAAATTAGTAGCAAACTTATAACACCAAAACCTTATCGTCTCATGACTTAAGATAACTCCGTGACATTCCATTTGTTCCTGGATATCACGGTAGCTATTATTAAATCTATGGTAAAGCCAGACTACATGGTTAATAATTGATACCGGAAAACGGTGCTTCTTCGGAGCTTGGTGCATATGCATAAAAAACTGAGAATAAGTTATGATAAAGATCCATTATATAGATTGCTATTCTCTTTTCGCAACCTCATAAATTATTCCTTACTTAACTTGACGGTGCCGATATTTTTTATAAAATCAATTGATACTGGCTTTGAAACGGTTTTTTTAAAATTAATAGCCAAAAAAGTTTGTGGAACGCAAGAAGTTTATAATTATTACTAATTTAGTATAATCGTGATATAATAAATTCCTAAGATACTAAATTAAGATTTTACCATGTCATTACATCAACAAGTAAAAGTAGTAGGCAACAACGGTCAATTATCTCTAGGTAAAGAATTTGCCGGTCAAATGGTATTAATAGGGGTAGTTTGCGGGAAAGTGCAGGGAACTACGTTAAGGGTAAATGATCACCATCTGCAGTATCCTGTAAGAATGATATGCTCCCATCCAAGAGGCGAGAGATGCGCCAATTTCTCTGGAGGTATGATTATTCCATTCAGCCTCATATTATGAATGATACGACCTAGATGCTTAGTATTCCAATAGATGATGATGGCAGCAAGCAAGTTTAGATGCATCATACGTAAATGCTGGTTTTCTGATGTGCGATCAGTGATCTCACCTCTGCGGTTGAAGTTTAGGGCTCGTTTAAGAGCATAATGTGATTCTCCTTTATTAAGTCCCATCTGTGTGCGACGCCGCATGGAAACTGAACTGATCCAACTAAGGATAAAAATAGTGCGCTCCATACGTCCTATTTCGCGAATTGCGATCGCCAACTCATTTTGACGTGGAAAGGAGGCCAGTTGACGAAGTATATCACTTGGTACAACACGGTGTGTTATGACGTTGGCAATCAAGCGGATAATATCTGGCCATTGGTTCTCTATACGGGCAATATTGATTTTTGCTCTGATCAGCTCTTGCATTACCTTTGGTAGGTTTATGCCTTCCATGCCATAAAGATTCAGGGATGATAAGTTGCGCAATCTTGGCGCAAATTGATAACCTAACAAGGCGCACATGGCGAACACGTGATCTGTAAAACCGCCGGTATCCGCATAATGTTCTTTGATGCGTTTACCAGTATCATTCATGGTTAGCCCATCTAGAATATAGGGGGCTTCATGCGCTGTAGCAGGAATCGTTTTAATAGCAAACGGACCGTATTGATCTGATAGATGTGTATAAGCTTTTACACCAGGGATATTTCCATATTTTGCATTAATTAGATTCATTGCTTCACCGCTACCGCCAGAGGGAAAGAATTGGCCGTCTGATGATGCAGTTGACCCATCCCCCAAAGCAGCGCTAAGGGGTAAATCTCTATGTTTTTCTATCACAACAGCCAGGGCATCGGCCATAGCTTCACTCGTTACATACCAGCTGGAGATCCGCATCAACGACCAAAAGGATGTATGCGAACTACTACACAAAGCCATTTTCTTCAGCCCCATATTGATACCTCCGGCTAAAAGTATATTAAGCAGTCCGAGCTTATCGGTGCAGGTAGAGCCGGTATGGATATGGGAGAAACTATCTGTGAAACCCGTATCTGTATCCACTTCTCGCAGGATATCCGTGATTGATATTTGTGGCATCTGCTTGTAAATATCTAATGTTAGTATATCGAGGCCTTCTGGCATTTGAGGGTCAATTCTGTTCACATATATTTTTCCTTTCTCAATACAACTATTTGGGAGTGTGTTTTGTCGGATCATCTGAGCCACTTGTTTAATGCGTTGCTCTAGCAATTCCTTACGCTCTGTTATCCATTCATTGGCTTTTAATGGTATGGGTAGTGATATAACTTTCTCAGCTTGTTGTTCAGGTAAGAGTTGTTGTCTAGTATCTTGATAAGTTCTGGAATCAACAGCCCATATATCTCGAGAACTCAAGCCGTCACGGATAGCGAATAACACGGCAGTTTCCCAGAGTTTACGTTCTGGTTTATGGCACAATCGTTTACTCCACTTAGGATTTGCAAAACAGACAGGAAGTTCGATTTCCTGATGACTTTCTGATTGATTTAAATGTTTCAACAATACAATTGCTTCAATCAATGGCTGTGTGGCCGCATTACCTTTAAATGTAATATTTTCCAGCATACGTTTCGTATAACGTCGGAATTTGCCATATCCAAATAACACATACTCCAATGGGTCACTATCTAATTTCTTGGTGAGTGTTAGAGCGGTCACCATCAGATTTTCTAGAGCGTCTGTATCCTTAACCACATCAGCAACTAACGTATTATCCGCATGGGCTTTAAGTAGTTTCTTACTTAATTTAGCAAAGGATGTAAGCGTTTCGTGAGCCAATTTTTTCTGATCGACCAGTTGGTTATCACGCATGCGTTTGCAGGTATTGTAGAGTTTTCCAACAACACGATCATGAGTCTCTAATACGGCATCATTAATCATTGCTTTCCATTCAATAGAGCAGACGGCTAGAATTGCTAAACGCCGTGTTTCATTGATATCGCGTAACCCATCAGCATAATATGCTTCACCCTGCTGTCGTAGCCAGATAATTCTGTGTGAAGGGATCCCTTCTAATACATATTCAGGTATACCAAGTTTTTGAAGATATTCCAGCTTCTCCAATAACCGATTCACATCTGCTGAATTATGTCCAGCCTCAAAACGTTTTAACCAGCCATGAATGGTCAATCGGCCATCAATCGTTTCAGTAAGCATAACATTCAGCTTTTTCTTCATATCATCATCTAAACGTTCTGCAATACGCCCAACAACATTACGTTCAGCAGCAAGCCGTGCTTCGGCACATAGACGCTCAATTACCTTTATAGCTGGCAGTATAGTTTTTCTTCTACGGCATTCCAGCACAAATAGGCCTGCTAACTCTGCATTGTTTTGTGTCTCTATTACCTGCTTCATTAGCCAATTTAAAAAATTCTTTTCATCCGCTTCTTGGAAAATTCTAAACCCATAAATGCGTTGTAACTCTGACGAATGTTCATACTTGGTTTCAGATCGTATACCATAAGTGCCAAATTCATCTTCTGAAATGCCAAGTTGTGCTGCTAGAAACATTAATGTTGGCAACGGGATGATCTCGTTCTTTTGCAATAGACGCCCAGGATATCTAAAAGCGCATAACTGCAAGGCAAAACCGAGGCGGTTAGATACTTTTCGTTTTGTATTGATATGAAAGATGTCTTCATTACTAAGGACATAATATTAATGATATATTAGTAATTACAGAACTTAGTCGGATGTCAAGATCACTATCGCATCTCCTAGAAATTGTAGAGGAATTGAAAAATCGCCGTGTAGATTTAAGATCATTACGCGAAAATATTGATACATCATCAGCTACAGGCCGAGCTTTTCTTTCAATTATGGGAGCAGTATCGCAGATGGAACTGGAGATTAAAGCTGAACGTGCAGAAGCAGGACGAGCTGCAGCTAAAGCTAGAGGAAAATCCGGTGGTCGTCCTAGAACTGATCCTGATAAACTGGAACAAGCAAGAATTCTTTATCAAAATTCTGACAAATCTTCCACTGAAATATGTAAGATATTTGGTTTTTCGCGAAGAACATTGTTTACTTATATGCAAAAAATTAAAAGCTAAACCTTAACGTAGTTCCCTGCACTTTCCCGCAAACTACCCCTATTTGAAAAAAAGCACCATTTTTCGATTATGCTACCCAGCTCTTCTATTTTAGTTTTTGTAAATTTAGGTAACTCTATAAAGGTAAAATAAAAATCTTTTAAAT
>NZ_CP112940.1 GCF_034366785.1 Candidatus Trichorickettsia mobilis | reverse complement strand
AATGCGCACTAGGCATTTAATTGAAGTAGGCGGATTAGTTACTAAAGCAGGTTTAGATTATTTACCTACTAATACTCTTTACGGTGCATTATTATCAATTGCTTCATCATTAGAAACTAATCAAACAATTAAAGATGAATGGACTAAAATCGGTAAAACTAAATTAGATCAAGAGCAAACAAATAAGCATGCCGTGATTTTAAAGTTTGAACAAGAACC
The DNA here is from genome assembly GCF_034366785.1 of Candidatus Trichorickettsia mobilis. Lineage (NCBI taxonomy): Bacteria > Pseudomonadati > Pseudomonadota > Alphaproteobacteria > Rickettsiales > Rickettsiaceae > Candidatus Trichorickettsia > Candidatus Trichorickettsia mobilis. The sequence continues at coordinate 22,865 of NZ_CP112940.1, read as the reverse complement.
GAGTAATGATATTCGCAAGATCATTAGAAATCATGGTTTAAAATGGAATAAGCTTCGCTCCGAATGGTACGGCTATTGCTCTAATGTTGATTCTTTAAAAAATAACCTTGGGACAAATAAATACCAATTTGAACAAATTGGTTAACTACGCTTAATTTAAACTAAGCATATTGAATCGGCATATTGCATTTTACAAGTAATTATTCGCTGTAGTACCCACCCTCTGAATAGTTACAAGAAATTAAAAAAGGCGCCAGGTAGCGTACGTATTGAAAAACTGATAAACGAAATCTTAAACGGTAATTTTCAAAACGAGGAAGAAGAAGTTATAGCAAATCAAAACGGCAAAACCATAGCCGTTTGGAAAAAAGGCGGAATATTCTTCTCTAAAAATATCAACTTTAATAAACAAAAGTTGACCAAATTGCTCATGGAATTTTTTAAAGATGAATGATCAAACATACAAAAAGGTTAGAAACTATGAATTTTACTCAAACCGACCAAAATACGTTAGCGGCATTCTCAGAGCACCCTTTGTCTTCTTTATTTTATCAATATATCAATACCTTAGAAGAACATCATTTTCATAAAGAAACAGAAGATTTGCTGCAAGTTGCAAGGCGGTATTACTTACCTGAAAATCGTGATATTATAGCCAAAATTATTATTGAAATGAAAAAAGCCGCTTTGTCGGAAGAACTATATAAATTTAAACAATTAGTATTGGAATTATAAAATTCAATATAAGTAAAAAAATGAATGCAACTAAAATTAGCCGTACACAAATAGCAAAATTACTCGGAGTTTCAGTAAGTGAGGTAATAAAAATACATAATAGTCTAATTGCCAAAGGTTATATTAAAGCGTTAAACAAAGACGGGGCTTCCGAACTCACCGTTCCCGATCCAAACATAGCAACAAAAATGCATCGTAATCCTATAAAATTTACATTATGACCGTCAATAACAAACCTAGACATGATAAACTATTTCGTAAGGCTCTTGAGAATCCAATAGTCGCTTATGAGTTTATTGAAGCTCATTTACCGCAAGAAATACTGAGCATCCTAGATGTTAAAACTCTCAAGCTAGAGAAAGAAAGTTTTATCGAACCCGATCTAACTAACAGCATCTCCGATGTATTATTTTCTTGTAAGCTGGATAATGCAGGCAATAGCGGTGACGGTTATATATACCTCTTGTTGGAGCATCAAAGTACTCCAGACCCGCTAATGGCTTTTCGTCTGTTTAAATATATGATTAATATTTGTGATCGTTATTTAATAGAAAATCCAAAAAACAAGCATTTACCTTTAATATACCCCTTAGTATTATATAATGGGACTAAACCTTACAATGTTGCTCGTAATTTATGGGATTTATTTAATAATAAAGTGCTTGCTAAGCAGTTTTGGACGACAGATTATCAACTAGTAAATGTTCATGATATTCCAGATGAAGAATTTAAAAAAAGGATATGGTCAGGGATATTAGAATTTTTTCTCAAGCACATACATGAGCGACAATTACTTAAAAGATGGCAGGAAATTGCCGATATTCTTCCTGAGATAACTAAAGTTAGTATAGGCTACGACTATATACAAATGATACTTTACTATACTTTGACTGCTATCGATCAAAGTGATAAAATTGAATTGGAAAAAATGTTAATAACTACTTTAAATAAAGAGAAAGGAGCAGAGATTATGACTAGTTTAGCGCAAAGCTGGAAAGAAGAAGGTATCGAGATCGGTATCCAAGACGGTATCAAGATTGGTGAAAAAAGAGGCGAAGCTAGAGGCGAAGCTAGAGGCGAAGCTAGAGGAATTGAGAGAACTGCGATTAATATGCTCAAACAAAACCTCGACATTAAGCTTATTGCTTCCGTCACTGGTATGTCTACAGACGAACTTTTAAAACTGCAAAGTAAAATTTAAATATTTATATTCATTACTCATAATGATATACGGTAACCGTAAAAAGATAGAGTCTAAAGATGCCGCTATCGATAAAGACAAGCTGACTAAGGTTCTTTTATTCAGTACTTCAATATAGCTTCCTGAATGTATCTATTAATCGGTCTTTGTATCTCATGCAATATCGTTGGCTAAAAAACAATAAATATTACCATATTCATCTGCAATTAAATTTATTTGGCGGTACAAGCGTGGTATGCTCGTGGGGTAGTGTTAACAGCAAGCAAGGCGGATACAAAATTTTCTTTTGTTCTACCCAAGATGAAATAGACCAAATTCTTAGTTACGTTACTAAAAGGCGTAAATCTAGAGGATATGAATACTACTAGATTTTAGCGTTTCAAATTTGGGACAATAAAAAATACGGCAAAAACTTAGTAACTACCGGAATATTAGCCGATAAAGTATGCAACCCCCTAAAAATTGTATCTGGTTATATACCGGAGCAGTAACCTGAGCTTTAGGTAATTATAAAGAAAGTAATTGGATTACTTTATGATGCACTTCTTGAGGATCTAGACCGTCAGCGTCTATTCTGGCGATCCGGGAGCTATACCGCTCCGCTAATTGTTGAAAACCTTGAGAAACCTGCCAGTGAAACTCTAGGTTTTTAGCTTCGAATTTATTGACATCATTACGGCTCAAAGCTCGTTGTAAAGCTTTGGTAGACTCTACATCGATGAAGAAGGTAATATCCGGCATCAAATTCAACATTAAATCCTGATGCAACCGATATATTTTCTCCACGCCTACACCTTGCGCAAAGCCTTGATAACAAGCCGTAGAATCTATAAATCGATCACAGATTACCCAGTAACCTTCTCGCAGCTTGGGTAATATTAATTTGTTCACATGCTCAAATCTAGCGGCCATTACTAGCATTAATTCCGACATCGGCAGTAACTCTCGATTAACCACAATATTTCTTATAGCTTCGCTACTTTCAACACCGCCGATTTCTCTTGTCAGTACTACCTTGATATCGAACGATTGCAGGGAATCGTAAAGCATTTTACACTGCGTAGACTTACCGCACCCCTCTCCTCCTTCAAAGCTAATAAACTTTGCCTTACTACTATCGTATAGTTTACTATTAGTTGTCGTATTTTTATCTTTTGTTATCACCGTTATTACCTCGTAATTATTAGGTTTAATCATATTATTGCCTCAGTAACCCAAGAAAGCCTCCTTCGGCTTTCTTCTTGAGTTGCGCAAGCGGAGCAATCCTATATGTCAATGGTTTAAGCGTAGCGTCCATTGGTGCGATCGGCATGGTTAACGACTAACGGGTGTAAATCCCGTTCAGGCCTAGAAAGGAGGGAACTGATAGGTGAAAGCAAGGGTGCCTGAAGAAACATATAGTGGTTGCCGAACAGGAGAAAACAGCCAATTATATGCCAATGACGGATCTGGAGGAAGCTGGAACCAAACGAGCTATCTAAGTGAATGCGAACCTTTGAAAGGCTTATGCAAGGGGTAAGGTGCCCAATACCACCAAAGCCCGAAATCTTTTCCGTAACTTGCATGGGTATAGAAGGTAGATGAGTCGGAAATAGCCGTTAACCTTACCCGATGAAGGACCGTCTGTGTGAGTCGGTGTAACTACGACACCTTAAGCTCTAACTGGAGCAGTAATGTAGCCAGTATGCACAGAGGGTCTACAGATGAAGCCGTAGTAGTCGTAAAACTGAATGCCGAAGATAGGTATGGTGACATACCAGAGGATAAAACATTCAGAAAGTGCCGCAAGGTGAAGGCGAAGGGTGGAACATGTTAACGACGTATTGGAGATCATGAGAAGCCATCTTTATGAGATCCGCCTAAAGGCTCATTTCATCGCCTGAAACGTAGACATCAGGTATGGGGATGAGAAGGATTAGAGAAAGAAAGATGCGAAAGGAAAGCGACATGATAAACAATAAGTCACCCATAATACAACTCAAACTCCAATCTAAGGCTGAGAAGGAAAATCTCTATGAAGCATTGTGTACAAACTATGTGCTTTATGAAGGATTTTGCAATGTGAAGAAGAACCAGGGTGCTGCTGGGATAGACGCACAGAGTATCCGGGACTTCGAGGCAAATCTGGAGATAGAACTCGAACGCCTTAAGGAAGAACTAGTGAACTGGACGTACCAACCTCAACCTGTGAAGAGGGTAGAAATACCTAAATTAGAGAGAGGTGGAGTAAGATTGCTGGGAATTCCTTGTGTCCGAGATCGAGTTGTTCAAGCAGCGATCAAGAACCTAATAGAACCCCTTTTAGACCCACACTTATCTGAGTATAGCTATGGTTTTCGTCCAGGAAAGAACCAACGTCAAGCCATAGAAACAGCACAGCAAATTATGAGAGAAAGAGGGAAAGGAATCGTGGTGGATATAGACCTATCAAAATTTTTTGATAGAATCCATCATGATCGACTCATAGCTCGTCTTAGTAGGCAAATTCCAGATAAACGCATCTTACGTTTGATTGGAAAGATACTGCGTGGCGGGATTATGGAGGATGGGTTCGTTAAACCATCAAAGGAAGGAGCAGTTCAAGGTAGTCCACTCAGTCCCTTACTCAGCAATGTTGTTCTCGATGAGCTTGATAAGGAATTAGAGAGACGAGGCCTGGAATTTTGCCGCTTTGCTGATGACTGCAACATTTTCGTAAAGTCCATTAAATCTGGACGACGTGTGATGGACAGCATGAGCAGGTTTATTGAGAAGAAACTAAGGTTGGTGGTTAATGAGGAAAAGAGCAGAGTTGCTCCAACTTCGCAGGTTAGCTTTCTGGGAATGACACTAGTAGAAGGGATAATTGCTATTTCTCGCAAATCCATTCTTAAGGCCATGAAGAAAGTAAAAGATCTAACCCCTAGAGGTACTCATTGCACGTTGGTAGAAACGATCGAGGAGATTAACAAGTGGTACAGAGGTTGGTCAGGTTATTTTCTGATGACTCAGTACCCATCACAACTAGCCGCAATTGAAGCTCATATCCGACGTCGATTACGGTCTCGATTGATTGACCAACAAAAGAGCCGACGAAATCTTTTCAAGAAACTTATCCAACGGGGCGTGCCCCGTCCTACAGCAGCAGTGGCTTTTACTCATAAACGTCGATGGGCGTTATCTCAAACACGTGCAATGAGTAAAGCTTTTGGCAATCGATGGTTTATCCAAGAAATGAGACAATTCATACGTTCTCATGAATCTTACCCTCATTGGTTAGATCGCAGCAAATGGGTTCGTTTAACATGAAGAGCCGTATACGTGACCCGTACGTACGGTTCTGTGGGCAGACGAGGGTTAACAAACCCTCTCTGACCCGATATTTTTTATTATTGCTTTGCTAATTCTTGCTCTTTATACATAGCTTATTTTATTTCTTTAAAATTATTAATTTGATACATAAACTTATTGTTATTCTCTAGCTTATAAGGCTTACCTATGCTATACTAGAGCCATGTTTATATACAGTAAAATAAGTTAATTATGAATAGAATTTCGCCGCGCGTGGATGTCGCCTTCAAGAAAATTTTCGGAGTAGAAGAGAATAAAGACCTGCTTATTTCTCTAATAAATTCTATCGTATCCAACGAAGACCAAGTAGTCGATTTAACTCTACTTAACCCATACAATCCACAAAACTTTTACCGAGATAAGTTATCGGTGCTAGACATTAAAGCAAAAGGTATTGACGGTAAAAGATTTAATATTGAAATTCAAATTAGTGACGAAGCAGATTACGATAAAAGAGCTTTATATTACTGGGCTAAATTATATACCGAACAGTTAAGAGTAGCCGAAGACTATTCTTTGCTTTCTAAAGCTATAGGTATCCATATCCTTAATTTTGTTTCAATTCCTGATGCAGCCAAGTATCATAACGTATTTCATATTACCGAAAAGGATAGCGGCCTACTCTACTTTAAAGATTTAGAGCTTCATACCATTGAGCTTAAGAAATTCGCTGATAACTCTAATGAAGAATTATCTGATATACTCACAAAAGTGAAAAATTCTCTAGACGTGTGGCTAGCGTTTCTAACAAGGAATGATTTATTAAAAACCGATAACTTGCCTAAAATATTAGATAATCCTGAGCTTAAAAAAGCTATCAATGTGCTAGAGGTGATGAATTTTACGGATGCTGAGAGAGAAGCTTATGAAGAGCACCTTAAATGGCTTAGGATAGAAGCTAATACCTTGAAAAAGTATGGAGAAAAAGCTAAAGCTGAAGGTAGAGAGGAAGGTAGAGCTGAAGGAGAGATCAAAAAAGCTATAGAAATAGCTAAAAAAATGCTGGCTAAAAGAAAAACTATAGAAGAAATTATGGAATTTACTGATTTACCATTAGCTGAAATTGAGAAACTGAAATCATGAATAATTCTAAAATTTCTTGTGATGTAGAGACTGCTCTATTTAATTTGGTAATTAAAATGCTTGAACAAAATATTAACCTCCAACTAGTTTCCATGACTACAGGAATGAGCATTAATGCAGTAAACAGAATCAAGTTATTACTGCAATAATTTTTTATGATGAATCATAAAAATTTAAATCTTACCTGCTTTTATAATCCACCAAGACAAAAAGAATTAATAAGCTGACAAGAGTAATCATATGAATGATCAACAAAAGCAAGTTGCAGAATTGTGTAAACAAAGTGCAGAAGATAGCTCTATGGATTTTCCAGAAATAGTCAAACAACTTACTCAAGTAGGCTTTGATCGCTATATCGTTGATTTCTGTGGTGCAACCATTACATACTATCTCCCATGTGGAGAAAGTATAATGCTTAAGACTCATAAAGAGAAAATACTTGTTGCAGAGTACTTTGATATCAAGTCTATACAAACTGCTATTAAAGATGCGCAAATGAAAGTAGCTGGTTATACATACAATGGTTTCCGTGAACAAGTAATGAAAGCAGGCTGCATTGGATATATTGTTTCATTCTTGGGAGAACGTGTTGTCTATTTTGGACGCACCGGAGAAAACCACGTTGAATATTTTCCAAAATAATAAAAAATTTAGGATATTGGGTGGTAGTGTATAGAAAATGGATAAATACATATTACCAAAGACAAAGTACTTACTGCATTAGAAAGTATAATTTCTAATTTAACAATTCACCCAATAAATTAATAAATAAATTGTCATTATGAGTATACCTCACACAGACCAGTAAAATCTAGTATATTTTCCGTGCCTTACATTATCTATAATAGACTATTACTATAGAACCATTTGTAATGACCTTAGTACTTATGCCAAAAATGAAGAATCCTCATAGACTAAAGTATGATCAGTTAATAGCTTATATACGCAAATACGATGCTTCATCTTTAATTAGAATGATTATTAACTATGGAAGTATAATCAGCCAATATGATATTGGCAGTAAAGCCTACATTAATAATCTCAGGAAATCACCAAGTCATTACGAGCTAGATTCGTTGTGTATATGGGTTCATAGATATGGGCAATCTGGTAACAAAATAATAGATGAAGATTGTTTTATCAAATTATGTAGAAAGTTTAGAAAATCCAGAAATGGTATTGAATTGTATATTGAGAAGCAAGTACAGCAGACTAGCGTAAGTAGAGATGAAGGCATATTATTCAGAACACTAAGAAGAGCAGCCTTCCTCCAATTCCGGTATCAGAATCAACAACCTTATGAAGATTTAGCTAGACAATACATCATGTTTGTTAAATTAGATAAAGAAGGCGTTTTAAGCAAAAAATTTAGCAAACTCTCTACTATTAGTATTAAGGAGTTCTTATATACATATCTTATCTTACTGCTATTAATTGAGCAATATGGTGACATAGAGATACCATATATCGAAAAGAGTGAAATTTTACAAAAAATTCTTACATTTAATACTTTCAACGGTTTTTTTACGCTTCTAAGCAAAGGCATTAACAGTGCTAAAGATTTTATAAAAAATTACGAAGGTAAATTTAGTCATACAGATATTAATTTTCGTCTATTCGAACAAACACCATTTGAGCGTTATCCATTTTTCAAATTTAAAGATTATTATGCCTATTACCATAAACGACTATTATACGCAGCTATAGAAAATAATCTGTACGATATTTGCAAAGAGGTAGATCCTAATATGTGTGGAGAGTTTAGCAAAGTAACTTCAGAGGGAGGATTTGGTCAGATATTTGAAGGATATGTACATAAAGCTTTAGAATATTATACATCTGATAAAAAAGAAGAACTTATAATATATAATACCCAAAATATTAGGGAAAAACTCTTGTTAAACAAAAAGGATTCTTGTGTTGATTTTTTAGTTATAGAAGACAATACTGGTGTTCTTATTGAGTGCAAATCTACCGAATATCATAAAAAGTCAAGAATTATACAAAATAAAGAATCAAGAACTACCGCACTGAAAGTACAAATTATTAAAGCCGTACAACAGATTATACATACTATAGATAAACTCTTAGATAAAAAACCAGTAGTAATAGATAAAGTAAAAACGCTGTACGGTATAGTGATAACATATAAGCAATATTATTTAGGTTCAGGAGAGAGCCTTTACAATGAAATGAGTGAATTACTGCCTATTGAACCTAAAATATCTGCTAAAAATTTGTTCTTTTTATCAATAAGTGAATTTGACTATTTAATTGCCGCAGCAAGAGCAAATAACACAACGCTATCTAAAATTTTATCAGGACTTACTGATTCTGACCATAATAATAGTCTCATGTTTTCAATGGGTCTTGATAAAATTTGTAATAATACGACTTATAGAGCTCAATATCTAACTGATGCTTTAGAAGAGATGCATGCCAATGCTATAAAGCACGATTAAAATTTATGTTTTAAGTACATCCAAAAAATACATCACTTAATGAACAGTTTTAAACAAAATAATTGTTCGTTTTAGGTCTAATTTTAGTTAATATACTAAAATCATCGACAGCATATCCAAAATATACATTTTATGACTAAAATCGGCTACGCTCGCACCTCTACCATAGAACAAAATTTGGATTCACAACGCAAAAAATAAAGCTATTTATAAAGTACGATCGCCTGTTATTAGTCAAGATAAGATTAAGCAGCATTTATTAGAAGGTAAACGCTCTACTCAGATTACAAAAAGATTTAGAAATATAATTATTATGATAATATTTCTTATAACTCTATAATATAATCCTTAAATCATGGCGTAATTATCGCCTCATAGCATATACATTAATTCCTTATATAGTATGAGTTAGCTTTGTGGGTTACCTTAATTTAATAATATGTAAATCCCATATCTAGTTATTTAGAAATAATTTTATATTTCTTAAATAGACCTCTTGCATAACCTAAAGGAAAGAATCTTAACCTTTCCTTTAGGTTATGCAAGAGGTCTATTTAAGAAGTTGGACGTTATTTTGAGAAGCCACAATTTTATGTTTGTGATACATTAGTTTTTAAAAATTTTGTTGCAATGCTTAGATACAGATAAGCAATTTTTTATCAACCTTTTTATATCTTACTATTTTATAGTTCCTATTTTGCTGAACTGCTCCTTCATAGTCTGCTGAACTCAGCTCTGAAAATGATAATTAAATATAGTTGTTTATTTGTTATGTCTAAAATTTAATTTATTAGATATAAACCAATTCTTGTTGCAATAAAATTAGTCTTTCTCATAATCTGTACCTTTGGTTCAATACTAAGTTAGTATTCATACTATAAGTTACATTTCAGAGTAAAGTTTATGAAAGCCAATATAATTGATAAAATTGATCGCCAAAGTAGTCTTTTAACTCATAAAAATTTCTACCGAATTACAACTGATACTCAAGAACGTTTAAGATACTTCAATGAAAAAATTAAAAATTCCAATAAATTATCTCCTTTAGAAATGAATGAGCTCAATTATGCTTTAACTGAGGGTAATCTAAGTAATGAACTCCAAATAGAAATCTTAAATATACTATCAGAACTCTTGCAGTATCAAACATTACCTAAATCATCATTAGATATAATTAAGACTCTAACTCTAGATAACAAACAATCAATTAATAAATTAGCCCAAAATATAATAAATTCTGCAAATAGCAAGATCAAAGAAGCTCAAAGCAGAGATAGTTTAAGTCTTGTAAAATATTACCAAACTAAAGAATCAGATTTAATAGATATTGATCCTAAGAAATTAAAAAATATAAATAATGATTTAGTAAAAGTTATTCCTGTTGGAATCGATACAAAAGTAAAAATTATATTCTCTGAAAATATCAAAGCTTTTTTAATTAAACAAAATCAAAAAATTGAAATCAAATACAAAAATTTACCTGATAATCTAAAAAAAATTAGTACACCAGAGCTATTTAATGCTTTTCTTAAAGATGCTTATATAAAATTAGCAACTTATAGCGATGGTGATGTAAAATTTTATATTTATCAACGCCTTAAAGGAGGAGGAAAAGGTACTGATTTTAACAACCAAGGCGTAGAAGAATATAATAAAGGCAATTATGAAAAAGCATTAGAATATTTTTCTAAGGCTATCTCAGAAGATAATAATGAAAATATCTTTAAAAATAATAAATCAGATGCTTTAAATCAAATAGGAATAAAACTAGATAGCCAAGCTAAGTATACTGAAGCAATAAACAGATTTAATGAAGCATACACTATATGTACTAGCGGTTATAAAAGTGAACAAGTGTTCAAAAATAATAGAGATCATAGTAAAGCAAAAGCATTAAATATAGAAGGCAATAAATTGCATGAAGCCGGTCAATATGATGAAGCAATTAAAAAATATGATGCTGCTTATGATATATGCCCTGCCGATAGAGATAAAGATTTTTATAAAAATCAAAAGTCTTCTGCTTTAAATGCGCTAGGAGATAAATACTATAATAGCAAAGAATACTTAAAAGCAATCGAATATTATGATAAAGCTTATAATACAACTAATAAATCATACAGTGAAGCACTATACTTAAGTAATAAAGCTCATGCATTAAAGAATCTTGAGAGATATGACGAAGCTATAGAATATTTTGATAAAGCTTATTCTAAAAAATCTAATCAATCTTATAAAGACGGTAAAGCTTCTGCTTTAAATGCGTTAGGAGATAAATACTATAATAACAAAGAATATTTAAAAGCAATCGAATATTATGATAAAGCTATCACCATTAAATCTGATAAGCTTTATTTTTGCAATAAAGCATTCGCGTTTAGTCAACTAAAACGTTATAAAGAGGCTATAGAATCAGCTGATAAAGCTCTAAGTATAGATTCCAATTATAGCTCTGCTAAAGACAGAAAAGCCACGGCTTTGAATGCAATAGCTATTGAGCTAGATAATCAGAGTAAATACGATGATGCTATTAAGTATTATGATGCTGCAATCTCTGTTAAAAATGAAGCAGCGTATAATTCAAACAAAGCCGGGGCTTACAACAGCTTAAAACAATACAATAAAGCTATTGATTCTGCTAATAGAGCTTTAGAAATAGACTCAAATCATAGCTACGCTAAAGATAAAAAAACCTACGCATTAAATCAGATTGGTAACAACCTATACAATGAGGAAAAATACGATGAAGCAATAAAAAAATACGATGAAGCTATCTCTATAAAACCTGGAGAGGCTGCCTATTACAGTAATAAAGGAAATGCTTTATATAAATTACAAAAATATCAAGAGTCGATACCTTTCTATGAAAAAGCAATTGAATTGAATTCAACCGATACAAGTTATTTTAATAATAAAGTACTTGCATTAGCTCTAGCAGTACAAAAACAAAAAAAGAATTTGTCTCTACAAGACAATATCTTTCTTAAGCAAGCATTACTATCAGACGATATACTACATCAAAAAAATGGATGTTTAGCCTTATCATACGCAGCAGAAAACGGACAAAAACTACCAGTGTTCATTATTAATAACTTATTAGAAATTAGTAACAAGCAAGAATTGGGTGAGATATGTGAGTATAGTTCGAAAGCAGTTAAGCATAGTTTATTAAACGATAAACAAATTCAAATCGATTCGTCAATTATTGATCTACTAGAAGAGGGACTAAAACATTCTAATATAAATGTAAGAGATAATATTATTTTTTCATTAGGATATGTTGTAAGAAACGGGGTTAAAATATCAAATTCTGTAATTCATATTATAGAAGATAACTTAGTTTGTAATCAGAGTATTGAATCAAGCGTTGATGCGTTGTACGCTATTTTAGGCACAAATAATAAAATAGATTTAAAGATCAAAACTGCCAAATCTCTTTTAAACATAGGCGTCAACTCAAATTATAGTTTTAAATTACAAAAACAGTCTTTGGAATGTTTAGTACAATTATTAAGAAATGGAAAAGTACTTTCTTCTGAAGTAACAAAAGATCTATCATTAGTTTTAGAGAATCAGTATCCTGAATTTAGAAGCTTAGGGCTAGAAATTACAGAACATTATTTAAAAAATAGCGGTTCTAATTGTCTATTACCTAATAATTTAATTGATTCTTTAGTGTATGTACTTGAAACAGATACGTTACCTGTTCTAACCATTCTAAAGCAAGTTTCTCAAAGACAAAAATTTCCTGATCCGGCTCTAGCTTCTCTTAGCAATACTTTAATATCTACAGACAATGATTTAACTAGATCTAAGACCTTAGAAATATTAGAGGATCAGCATAATAAATTTGTTTTAAAAAATGATATAAAATACTTAGTAAGAATAGAAGAAGAAGCGAGAATATTAATTAGTAATGAAAAATCTAAAAGAAAAATAGAATCTTTAAAATTCTTACAAGATCAAGCTAAATCAGGCAAATATTTAACCCAAAATTGTCTCAGAACATTAGAGCAATTACTATTAACGGCAGAAAAAGAATTAAAGCTAGCATGTTCACTTTTAATTAGTTCTATCGTTTCAAATGGACAAGAATTACCTAAAAATTTATCTAATGTCATTGCAGGAGAAATTGTACGAAACAATGAATTATATAAGAAAGAGTCTTTATTATCTAAAATAAACGTTTTCAAGTCAAAAGAAGGTATAGACTCTACAGACCTAGTATCCAGTCTATTTAAGGTAATACAAGATACCGAGTATGTACCGGAGAACACTATAACGGCATTTGAAACTTGTCTAATAAAAAATCAATCTGAAATTGTTTATAATTATGCAATTCAAGGCCTCAAAGTCTTAACTCAGAGGGGCTACAAATTAAGCGAAGAAGGAATAGAGAATTGCGTAGATATACTTAAAAACATATCTAAGAAAGATCTAGCGGATGATTTAAGTATTATATTAAAGAATACATCAAAAGATCAAATTCTTGATAAAAAAGCTTTTGATGAAATATTTAAGCTACTTGCTTCTAATGATTATATACAAGATAATTTAATAAATATTATAGAGTATAGCTTAAGTAAAAATAATATAAAAGAATCTGGATATGAGTTTGATTCAAAAAAATTAAATATTTTAGAAAAACTAATTAAAACAAATCAAGTAAATAGCAGTTTATTAAGAATAATAGACGCTATACCTCAAAAAACTCCTTTCCTTAGTGATTATATAATATTTGAGAAGTGCCTACAAAATTTAAATATAGGCAATAACGAAGAAAAAATTGCTGCAGTTGTTCAGTTACAGAGTTTGATAAAAAAAGGTTATCCGTTAGCTCCTAAAGTAATTGAAATCCTGCAACAAAATTTAGAAACCAAAGGCGCAGTCGATTGTTTAGAATTAGTAATAGATAACGACCAAAAACTTATACGATATCTTAATCCCGAATTTTTATCAAAAAAATTTAATCTCGAAGATTATTTAACTCGTAGCAGTATTATCCAGAAATGTATAGATCACGAAAAGATTTTCTCAGAGGCGGCAGTTAATAATTTATCAAGGTTATTGATCGATACAAAATTGGAAATTAAAGATTCAGCCGTTAGAATATTGAGTAGTTTAAGCAAGAGCCAATCTTTACCTATTAACGTTCTAAACTTAATTGCTCTAGAAGATAATATTACGGAAGATAATTTACCGGTATTAAAGATAGTATGTGAACGCTTAGGTCGCTTGGAAGAACTTTCCGATAATCACATACAGAAACTAAATATAATCTTATCTTATTCAGACGAAGAGTTATTTTATGAAGGTAGTCAGGTAGCATTAGGTGTAATAGAAAGTGGCTCAGCTCTTCCTGGCGAGTTGATTAACAAGGTAATTGCTAAAATTAGCAATTATAAATTTGCTTCCGATTGGCTAACTGCTTTATCAAATATAACATTACCCCATAATTCAGAAACAATCTATCACAATAAAATCAGCGATTGCTTAGAAGAGAATGATCTTCAAATAAAATCTGAAACTCTTAAAAGTTTAAAGTGTATTGCAGAATTTAATAAACTGCCGGATTCAATACAAATACAAATGCTACGCTGCATTAATCCTTTAACCGGAGAATATGATAGAGACTTTATAAGTAAAGAAGCCATTGGATCACTAGGAATTTATTATTCAAAAAGCCATGTAAATACTGAATTAAAAAGCAAATTTAGTAATATTTTGGAACAAATTGCCACATCATATTTACCTGAAAGCTTAGTGAATAAATTATCTCAATATCCGGAAGATAAAAAATCCTATATTTTAAGTAGTATTATAAGTAGTGATTTAAGCGATTTTAAAATTTTTAAACGCACTCCAATTATTGAAGCTCCTAGAGAAATTTTATTATGCAAACTTTTAATTGGAGGTAATACTGATGATATAAGTTTATCAAAGTTTTTTGAGAATTTTGCATTATTTGAGAATAATAACCACTATAAACTTTATGATCAAGATCGCGATCAAATTTTAAGATTACTAATTTTTCAAAAAGAAAAATATGCTTTAAATCTAGAACAAATCAACGATTGTCTAAAATTTTTATCTGTTGATTACAGTAACGTTAATAAGCCAACTTTTCTAAGTGACAATTGCTTTAGTCAGTTACAATCTAACTGGCTAAGAACATTGCTACAAAAGCATCTTAACAATGATAATTTATCCCAAAATAAGATTAAGGATTTATTAGAATCTTTTGAATCTAACAAATTTCATACAGCATTGATTGAAAAATTATGTTCAAAATTATCAATACCTAAAAAGGATTATAAAAATATTATTGATCAAATACTGTCCTTTTTAGAATTCATAAAAGAAAATAATGTAAGCCAATCTCGATTACTAGAAACTGTATTATCTAGAATACCGTTAAATAAAAATAGTCTATCAGAATGGGAAAAAGACTTATCCAAACAGATATTAAAAGATAGATTTAGACATAACGGAGAAAATGGATGCAAATTATTGGAAGCGGGATGGGATCTAAGAAGTACACAGGAGCTTATAGAAGAAATTCACAGTAAAAAAGTTGATACCGATATCGTAAAACAAGCTTTTGATATAATAAGCGGATATAGAATCCAGAAAGATTTTAACGATTCAAGTAATACTACAATAAATTCTATATTTAGTAATTATAAGCCTAGTGAGTGGATCAAGAAATTACATAAATTAGCTATTTCGGCAAACTTTTCTTCATCAACTATAGAGAAAGATATAGTAACTTTACTTAAAGATATTAAGGAGAGTAATCCAGAAATCAACATTTCTAAGCTAGAAAATCAGTATAATGCAATAAATAATCACTATGAAGAAATAAAAAACTGGAAAGAAAGAGATATAGAATTATGGGTAGATAACGAATGTAAAATTAGAGCTTTTGAAAAAGAATTTTTACCTAAAATGTTAGCGGTCTTATCTAAAGTAAACATAATAACTAGCGGAAACAAACCTAGAGCAACACAGCTTCTATCATTACTAATGATGATGGATGCAAAACATGATAAAGGAAGAATAGCCCAAATAGCAACCGGAGAAGGTAAATCTACTATAGTAGCCATGCTCGCAGCAGTTAAGGCCTTACAAGGTGAGAAAGTAGATATAATAACTAGTTCTGAAGTATTAGCAGCTAGAGACGCAGAAGAGAAAAAGTCTTTTTTTAACTTATTAAAATTAACGGTAACCGATAATAGCAAAAATAATGCTCCGGACTGTTATAAAGCAAATATCGTATATGGTGATATAACTGATTTTGAAGGTGATTTGTTAAGACATGAATTTAACAGACTTAGTACTAAAGGAGATAGAGGGTTCGGTACCGTAATAGTTGATGAAGTTGATAGTATGTGCATAGATAATCTTGGAAGCAGCACAAGACTAGGTAGTCATTTTGTCGGCTTAGAATATTTAGATATATTATTAGTTACAGTATGGCAACAATTAGACATGTTAGATAAGCAGATTACACGACATGAAGGAAAATTAATATATTTACCTCCTGAGCTAAAAATAGAAAACGGCAAAATATTACCTATATCTGAAGATGTAGAAGTCGATACCGACCAAATAATAGAAATTGATGATCGTAGATCTTTTACAAAAAGTTTACTAAGATCAAATGTAGAAAAAATTGTTAACGAAAGTAGCAGCTCACCTTTAGAAAATCAGCTACGTATTCCTAAACATTTAATAAAGTTTGCTAAGATTGAACTGGATGACTGGGTT
The DNA here is from genome assembly GCF_034366785.1 of Candidatus Trichorickettsia mobilis. Lineage (NCBI taxonomy): Bacteria > Pseudomonadati > Pseudomonadota > Alphaproteobacteria > Rickettsiales > Rickettsiaceae > Candidatus Trichorickettsia > Candidatus Trichorickettsia mobilis. The sequence continues at coordinate 6,284 of NZ_CP112940.1, read as the reverse complement.
GATTCAGCTTACAGAGCTAAGCACTCGTACAATGAAAAGGAAGATTACGTTATTGCAAAAAGTAGAAGAGATGGGGAAAACGTTATAGCTCCGGTAGATTACCAAAATACAGGTGTAGTACAAGTTAGCACGACTTGGAATAACGGATTACATCAATTCTTACAAATTAAGCACGGACTAAAAATTACTGCTGAGAATTTAACTACCAGCTTTATATCTAATATAGGATATTTTAATAGATATATTAGTAAAAACCAAAACGGTGAAATTTTATCTAATAAAATCTATGGTTTAACAGGCACTTTAGGCTCAAATGATTCTCAAGAACTATTAAAAGATACTTATGCAGTAGATATAGTTTTTGTCCCTACCTATAAACAAAAACAATTTATCGAGCTACCTGCTATAGTAACTTCTTCATATTGGAACTGGAAAAGTAGCGTAGTCAAAAATATTCAAGAAGAAACTAATAAAGGTAGAGCAGCCCTAGTTATTTGTCAAACAATTGAAGATACGGAAAAAATAAGAGAAGAGTTAATAGGACAAGGATATCCTAGAAATAAAATTCGTGTTTACGGTAGAAGCGATAACGATGATAGTAAAGTAATACAAAATGCTATAGATGTAGGCGATGTGATAATAGCCACTAATCTTGCAGGTAGAGGGACCGATATAAAAACAACCGAAGCACTAGAAAAAAACGGCGGGTTACATGTCTGTGTAACTTTTCTCCCAACTAATTTAAGAGTAGAAGAGCAAAATTTTGGTAGAACATCAAGGCAAGGAAAATCCGGTACTGCACAGTTAGTATTATGGAATAACGGTCAACGAGTATTTCAGAATGACGATAATATAGAAAATATTAAAAGTGAACGTGATGAAGCAGAAAGTAAAAGATTAGAACGAATAAAATCTTCAGAAATTGAAAGAATAAAAATTAAAGATGATCTATTTAAAAATTTCTGTGAATTAATGAATAGTCTTAAAAATATTGAAAATAACTCATATAAATTGACGTGCTTAGAAGAACAATGGGGGGTATGGCTAAGAAGTCTTGATTTAGATGATAAAGAAAAACCTTTAGATATCAAAAATATTTGGAATCAATTTAAAGACTTCGAACTTAAATTATCAAGCGGTTACACAAACGGTACAGTAGTACACAACCCTTTTTCTCATATAGAAAATGCTAATGATTTATTAAATAATAAAAAATATAAAGATTCTATTGAATACTACGATAAAGCTATAGATCTAGATCCGGTATTTAGTTTTGCTGCACATTATAATAAAGCGTATGCTTTAATTCAACTTAAAGAACATAACTTTAAACAAAGAGCATTAACTGAGTTAAAACAAGCTGCTAATAAAATAGAACAATATATTTCTCCACAAATGCAAGCAGTACAAGTAGTGTTTGCTCAAGTTTATCAAGCTAATAATAATAAAAATCCCAATGATACCGAATTATACAAACAAGTAGTTGAAAGATGCGATATAATTAATAATTTTACTGGATATATTAATCATGCCGTTGCCGTACTTGAAGACAGCTTAAGACCAGAAAATAAAGATCATGAAATTAAGATTAGTAATACTAAAAATTTAAAATATTTTGTTGATCAAAACATAGCTTCTAAAGGAACAATTAATCAAATAAAAGAAGCTGGTCTTATCCAATTTTATGAACTAAATTCAAAACCTCCTACACCATGGCTTAAGATTACAGCTGTAGCTGGTCTAGGTTTATTACAGGCTACCGCAGGAGCATTTATTACCGTATTTTCAGCAGGCACAGCAGTGCAAATTGGTAGTGCACTAATGTGTGAAGGTATTTCCGATTTAATTTATGCTACACAAGCAGCAGTCACCGGCCATTTTAGTTGGACTCAATATGCAACACAAAAAGCAATCAGCATGACTGTAAGTATGGTATGCATGGGATGGAGCGCATTAAAAGCTGGCGCAAAAGCAGCTAAAGAAGGTCTAGTAACCGGAGCAAAAGCTCTAAAAAATGTTGCTGTCAACGGATTTAAACGTGTTGCAAGTAAAATTACCGGAAAACAATTAGAACAAACAGTTGTAAAAGGTTTGTTAAAAGAAGGATTGAAAACAGCTGCTAAACAAGTAGGAGTTAAAATCGCAGAAAAAGGAGTAGAAAGACTAGCGATATACGGTGTAAATAAAGTAATAGAAAATATATTAGACGGTATTAAAAGTCATACCGCTCAACATTTTAGACAGCACTTTTCAGAAAAATTAAATAGTAATAACACAGTCTTAGTTGTAGATAGCTTAATAGCCATAGACTCTTATCTTGGCAATAATCACTGGCAAAATCATATCAAAAGATCGGCAATGGAGATAATTAATCCTCAAAAGAATCATTGGTTATCTCACTTTGAGTCCGGATTAAAACAAATACTGCCTAAGGTTGCAGGTCACTATGATCAAGGTTTAGGTAATACTTTAAATAGCATCACTAAAATATCTGAGTTTACTGAGTTTACTACAAGTTTAAGTAAGTTAGTATTTAGTTTTTACGGTCAGTTTCATCAATCATTAGAAAATACTCACACACTAAAAGCATTTGATCCTTCAAAAAACGGCTTAAATAGTTTGGAACATTTAATCCGAGATATAAATCATAATGAAATATCTGAGGTAGATGCACAGAAAATCGTTATTTTATTACATGAACAAGGAGTAATTAACAACAAAGGAGAATTTGATTCTAAGGTATTATTCGGTGACTTTAAAGAAGGATTTACGCATGTTAGCCAAAGAAAAATACTTGTCACCTCTATAAAATCGAGCTCAGTAAAAAATAAAATTAATTCTATCAACGATATTAACTTAGGAGAAGATTATAAGAAGCATAAACCACAGATAATTGAGTTATGCAAAAAAACCCATAATCAACTTACTACAGACCATAAATTTTTAAGAAATAAGCTCTATCATGAAATTTCAGAAGAATTAATCGGTAGCATTTTAAATATCTTCAATGATTACATGATCAGGCCTGCGACCAACAGATTTATTGAACAACAAGTAGGCAACATCTCTGGAATGATTCAGGAACACTTTAATGGCATCACTTTTGCAGAGGAAGCAAGTCAATATAGAAGTAAGTATCAGATTTCACTTAACGTAAACAATATAGGAAATGATGTGATAGATGAAAAAATTACACACTTATCGGAAGAAAAAAAGGAATTAGTACGTAAAAAAATCAAAACACAAAAAGGTGATATAACCGATTTAGGTGCTATTGCTTCGAAATTAGAAAGACCTATAGCAATATATAAGAACGGTGAACTGTATGACATCATTGGTGATAGTAACCAAGGAGAACCTATAAAATTGGATTATGATCCTAGAAATGGGGGACACTGGAGTCCTCACGGTGTTAGAGATTTTGAGAATCAAGAATTAAATAACTGTTTGTTTGAAGCTATTAGTTATGAAGCTAAAAAACAAAATATAGAGGCTGCTAATTCCTTAGATTTAAAAGTTTATGCTGCCTTAGACAAAGTAGAAAATACCGAAAAATATAAAGATATAGAATTATATTTTAATCATTTAGCATCTTATAATAAATCAGAACTAATGATGCAGGGCGGTGGAGTTTTAAATGAATCAGAAAGAATTCAACAAATCAAAGGGACTAAATCAAAACAGAATTATTTAAACAATAAAATAAATGAAATGGAGAAAAAAGGTACTATACCCAAAGAAACACTTGATTCTATAAGAAGCACTATTAGTAAAACTTCTTCTGCAGAAGAATTAAATAAAGCAGCTGTTTTTTTATATTTATTAGAAAAGTGTGGAAATGTTAACTCAAAATATCCTAATGAAATTCTTTCCGGAGGATTCATCGAGATTGATGATAACGGAGAGCTTTATAATAAATTCAAGAGTATGGGTTACAAAGAAAGAAACTTTGGTGAACAAGCTAGTAAAATACAAGAATTATCAAAAAGACAAGACTTCCTTAAAAAATTGATAGAATCAAAAGATGGTACAATTATTAGTGATGGCCAATTCTATTATACTAAACATGGTAATAAGATTTCAGTGAATTACACTAATTATAGTGATCTTGATAGCGAAACAGATATACATGAATATTCCGTTGAAACTTTTAAACAGGAGCAAAAAAAAGTAGAAGCTGAACTAAAACAAAATAATAAAGCAATTTCAATACAAGCTGGAGATATATTTAAAGAAATAAAAGTAGAACAAATTAATGGGAAAACCAGAGTTAAATTAGATGCTAATCAGTATCCACATGATCCAAAATTGACAATTGTACCTTATTTAGGTGTAAAAGTTAAAGGTGTAGATTTAAGCACAGATTTATGCCAAGTTAACATTGACAATACAGGATGTGATATAGAAAATAAATTATTAGATAACGCAAGTGCGAGTATTGGAATAAAAAACACTAATTTGAGTGTTGGAGCTACAATCAGTAAAGGTAATGGATTGAGTGGAAATCTTGGTCATAAATACTTAAACGCTAGCGTAAATAAAGATGAAATTGATATGAGTATTCCAGTTCCGATTTTTGTTGTAGGTGGTATTAATATCGGAAGTAATAGCACATCAACATTATTAAAAAGAGCTTACAATCGGGTAAATCCTTTTCACATAGGAGAAACAACTGGCCAATACGGCTACTCAAAGCATACAAAAGATAAGCCAATTATAACAAATATACAAGAATTAAAGCATGAAGGAGAAATGTCATCTGATGAAGAACAAATATAAGCACTTCAATTTTATAATGGTTTCCAATAGAAAGACCTGATATTTATATGATAATCGGTACTATAATCATAATAATTTCAGTTTATCTAATAACTTGTTTGAAACTTAAAGACTCCAAAAATAATTAACGAAATAAATGTGCTAAAAATACAAATACAGGATATTTTTTATAAAATCAATTGATACTGGCTTTGGAACGGATTTTTTAAAATTAATAGCCAAAAAAGTTTTTGGAACGCAAGAAGTTTATAATTATTGCTAATTTAGTATAATAGTGATATAATAAATCCCTAAGATACTAAATTAAGATTTCACCATGTCATTACATCCACAAGTAAAAGTAGTAGGAAACAACGGTCAATTATCTCTAGGTAAAGAATTTGCCGGTCAAATGGTATTAATAGAGCAGTTAGATAAAGGTACTTGGCTTATAAAGAAAGGAGAGTTTATTGCAGATTCCGAAAAGTGGTTATATCAGGCCGACAATTTGGCTAAATTAGATAAAGCTTTATCTTGGGCAGAAACCAACAACCCAAACGAAAACTTTGACGAAATAGCCAAGAAAATTGAAAATGACTAAAATTAAAATAGATCTAAATAACCCAGAGTTTCAAAAAGACTTATTCTTTCTTCAAAAAAATGAGCAATTAGCGTTAATTAAAACTTTAAGGAAGATAAGTAGCTTAACTTGGGATGATTTATATAAAGATCAAGGATTAAAATGGGAAGCTATTATATATAAAACTACAAAAGCTGGACAACGTATTTATTCTTTTAGATTCTCTCAAAAATATAGAGTTTTAGCCTTGAGGGAGGATTTTTATCTACGTTTACTTACCTTACATACAGATCACGATAGCACGTATAAATAACGTCCATTAGCTAGCATATAAAAAGCCTTGCGCAAACTTAGGTTAAATTACAGAAGTGGGACAAAAGCGAACTACACTCATAAATTCCTATTCATTTGGCATCCGGTGACGGTAGCCCTATTTTTCTGGCAACACGTTCCCTTTTTACTTTTGTAGTTATCACTTTGTTTGTTTTAGTCTATGATGTGATGGATAAAACCATAAAACATTGTGGTTCTTAACGTCAATAGTTGGCTTTTATTGCATACAAGTGCGAGCCAAATCCGACATGGACTGCCATTTTTCTTCAATTGTTACCCTCTAACTCCAAAATTATCTCAAAGTTTTCTGTACGCATAAGTATTATTATACGATCAGATGTTTTTAGAGAATTTAGTGCAAATACGCTTACTGCTAAGATAGTAGATATTTAAAAAAGGTAATTTATTCTAAGATATTTTATGGAATGGAGGTAAATAAGTACGAAATAACAGGGAATTTATGCTCTCTAGTTCGCTTTTGCCCCACTTCTGTAATTTAACCCTTTTTTTGTACTTTTATAATAGATTGATATAACTGTTCTTTTGTATAGGGCTTAATTAGGTAATCTTTTACGCCCAATGCTGCTGCTTTTTTTAACTGTTTTTTGTCTTC
>NZ_CP112939.1 GCF_034366785.1 Candidatus Trichorickettsia mobilis | reverse complement strand
AGAGTAGCTTGGGATCGTTTTTGATTTCTTCAAACTCAAATACGGTAATTAACCTCTTAAAAGTAGCTTGTTTTGTTCCGGAAAAATACTTACCGTACAAACCTTCGCTAGTATACGGATATAGCGTTGCTCCATACTTTTGTAAGATAATCGACTCGGATTTTTCTAGAAACTCGGCAAAGCTACTAATATCGAGTTTGTAATTATTCTGTAGCAATGCAGCAACTATTGCTTTTTCAAGTTCTGCCGATCCTCTTGCATCGTCTCCGACTCCGCACATTACTTCAAGTAGCCCCTTGGTACATTTCAAGAACTCGTCCTTATCGTCGGGATTCATACCTTTATAGAAACTTGCAAACGGATTAAGGCTAAAGGGGGCATTGCGACCGAACTGGATAATCTCACCGTCAAGCAACGTACAAATATTGGCAAAGCTCTGCCCGATATCCAAAATAAACATTCTGGTATTTTGAGCCATTAAGCTAACCGCTAGCTCTTGCAAGAATACCGATTTACCGCCGCCGCTAGGCGCAAATATACAAATATTGTAATTTCCCGAACTAATTTTGTAAAACGGATTGAAGTTAAATAATTGCCCGCGCCGAGCATGCAAAAGTACTCCGGATTTCGGCACTCCTTTCCACTCGGCATGAATTGGAAGTCTTGCTATTACTTCTCGAGACAAGACGAGCCTCGTTAGCTTGAATTTATCTAAGATACTCCACATTAAGCCCTGTTGCATCGGCAGCATACTAAGCAGAGCGGGAAGCTGGAGATTGCTCGAGATACCGAGGCGAAAATTGTTACTGTTATATAAGCTAATTAAGTTCTGACTGACTATGTCGATCGATTCAGCCGTAGAAGTTATCATTAACGACCAATGTTCAGTCAAAAATCTCTCACCGCTACTTGTTGCCCGATCGTTAATATCTTGCCACTCCGCCGCTTCTCTTTTTAAATCACGATTACCGTTACTGTACCACTTCTCCGATGCTTCAATTACTTTCTTACCTCTGGCGGTAATCATAGCACTTCCGCTTTTGCTTATATTACTGCTAACGGAGTAACTTATAATAAACCTTGCCGGTATTCCCATACTGCTACGGGTACTATCGCCGAACAAATTTATCGTCTCGGTAAGCGAGAACTCTTGCGGCAATTCCTTGATATGATAAATTCTTGATACTAGCCTTGAGCTTACGCAGGTTATTTGATCTTCCTCTATTACTTGCATCACGCTCGGAGCTACTATTTGTTTTGATAATAATTCTAGGGGGTTATAACTAGCGGTTGTGTCCGTTGCTAGCTCCATTTGCAGCATCGTCCCGACAAGCTTAATTAAATCAACCGCATCACAAGTTCTCGGAGCTAATTGCAAAGATTCAAGTTTATTGATAAAGCTATTTCTAAAGCCGGTAATTCCGCTTTTAGTGTTATTTTTTGTATCTATAATTTGGCTAAAAGAAACAAATATTCGATAATCTCTGGCAATTCGTCCGTCGGAAACGCCGAAACTTATTGCCCGCTCCCTTACGAACTGCGCACGTCTTTTGGTTATTTTATCAAGCAGAGGGTCGGGATTAACACGAGCTTCTTGCCAGTAGTTTAAGATATCCTCTACATCATGGCTAGCAACCAATAAAAACTGCAGATAAGAATGTTCGGGCAATTCATCGTTAAAGAAATGCGATAGGTTTTTATGAACGGAATCGTCGACACCGACGATAGGGCTAATTTCCAGCATGAAGCCGACGACATTGCCGTCGCTTAAGAATAAGTTATTTTCCTCATCGAAATATCGATAACTCAAATAATCGTCAAGCGCAAAAGTTCCGGCAAGAATCTTATCTACGATAGAAGCGGTATTCTCGCTTTCTACGTTTTCGGCTAGACCGCAAGTATTAGCAATATTGCGATATATTAGGTTTAAGTTGCTTAATTTCATGAGTTTAATATTTTAATTATTTAATCGGTTATTTAAGGTATAAATCATCGCCGTCTTCATATTCGTTTAAAGCATCTTCTCTATCGATGATTTTTACCTTATGAATTTGATTTAAAGCTTTTTTAGGCACATTACTTAGTTAAAAGTTATATAAGAAGAACAACACCAGATAAATTTGCAGCTTGTTTTAGATGATTGTCAAATGTTGCCAGTGGCAATGTATAGCGTAAAGATAATTCTAAATAACATGCGTCATATAAACTTAAGCTATATCTTTCTGCCAGCTCAGTTGTTTCTTGCCAAGCATGTTTAGAAGTCGATTGATCGATATTAATCGGTAATTCATTTAATGCGTATAAAGCACTGTGTCTTTGTTCTTTTGTAATACGTTTGTTACGTTGACTTATTAGCAGTACATTACCTACTTCCAGCTGCCAAATTGTAGGTACTATAGCTCCGTTCTCCGCTACTTTATCAAGTATATTAAGAGAAGTTTTGGAAGTTTCATCAGACATAAACCATGAAATGGTAACCGAGCAATCAAGTATAATAGGTGACATAGTTACCGCTTTCCTTCATCTCGATAACTTTTCCACTCTTCCCAATTAAACTCTCCTAGCCTCATTTCTTTAGCAAGATTACGCAAACGCAATACAGCTGCTTTTATCGCTTCTGCATTAGATGTTTTTTCTATTGGAATAATTTTAGCTACAGCCCTTCCTCTTCTAGTAATAAGTATTTCTTCTCCTGCCATTACTTGAGTTATAAGTTTTGTAAAATGAGTTTTTGCTTCAAAAGTACCGATAGAATTTTTCACTTTTATAACCTACTAGATTTCTAACTAGTTTAGTAAAAAAGAGTTTAAATGTCAAAAGAATACTTGCTTGTTATTATTATCTTTTATAATTTGTAATTGCTATCGATACTGAAACATATCGTTGCAACTCAATCTCTGTAAAACCTTTTAAAGCGTATTTTATGCTAGGGGTCTGCTGTTATAAGTGCCTCTGGCATGAAATGCAGTAGGGATTATTGTAACTCAATGATTTGTTTCAATCCCTAGCACCATTATGTTTTTAAATTGGAAAAAGGGGTTGATTATGTCTAATCAAATTATATTTACCGCAGAAGAACTAAAACATTTTTCTAAAACTTCACCGCTTACTATTCACGAACTCTCAAAAATCATAGAAAGCAAGACCAGTCAACAATACGTTATTGTTCAGAAAGACTTTGTGAAAGCTATCAGCAAACAGCTTTTTGACAATACTCTACATATTTTTGATATAAACAAGTTCCTTAGTGATATTTGGTCAAAAGTTGTAGAAGAAAACCGAGCTACGACTGATAAATGGAAGAGTGAATTAAGTACATTTAATGTTGAGTAGTAGCGTGTTTTTCTATCGTGCGGTGTTGGTCTATCTAATAGGATTTACTGGTTGTTTTGTTATATATGGAGGTTATATGAATTTTATAAGACACATTTTAAAAATTCTACAAATAGCAGAGCCATTTTTTCTTGCCTTAGCTCTTTTAATCTTCTTTCTTTTATTTCATTATTTTATGGTAGTTAATGGTGAAGATGTTTTATTATATCTAAAATCTTTATTATCATTTACTTATAAATAAAATTTTGTTATTCAGGCGGTTCACCATATTTATTAGAACCTGAATTACCTGGAATTAACCCTGGCACTACATCTAATGATATAAAAAGGGTGTAAATAAAATAAGTTGTTAATCGATCATTAATGAATTTAATATCATAATTATCAAAAAACATAGTAACAGCTATTACAAATATTATTGCGCATAATATAACTATACCACTAAAATTAAAATCGTGTAATCGTCTAAAAGCAATGGATAAACTAGGAATAAATATATATATAATATAAATAAAATACCATAAAAATGGTAATTTACGCTGTAAAAAATAGTCTATAATTAAATAAGAAATACAATAAATTAAATATTCTTTTCTCGATGTTCTTCCAGAAAATTTAAAATAGTTAATAAAGATATTTTTTATCAAAATATTAAAAATATCTTTTATAAGATAAAATATTTTATTCAAAGATAAAATCATCTGAAGTTGTACCTATTATTTCTGTTGTATAATCCTTAATATCTATAAGTGATTTACTGTTTATTACGGCTATACATTGTAATAAATCAGTCGTCATTAAATCTTTGTAATCTTCTTTAACTATTTGTAAAAAAATACCGCTAAAAGCAAGCATTTTTCCTTTTAAACTTGGTATTTTTGATGAAAGTAATATCAATTTACTATCAACACTTTTTTTTACAAAACCAGCACCAATTACTATGCTAGCAGCTTGTAAATATTTTTTACAGACGGCCCATTCATCATCACCGTATAAACCCACCCATTTTTTATCAGTTTCAGTGTTTTCTTTATGATGAGTATCTGCAAAATAATTAAAAGCTTGTTTTAAATATTGCCACACTGTTTTTGAAGATGTGTTATCATGTGTTTTTATTACTATTTCTTGATGAGGTTTTGCTTCCATTGCTTCAATAAATAGAGCACCTCCATTTGTTGTAATATGGTTTCCCGAAACATCTAAATACCTTAAATTAGGATGTTGTCCGTTACCTAAATGCGACGCTATATATTTAGCACCATCATCACCTATTTGATTATTAGATAAATTGATAAACTTAATATTATAAAGAGCGGTATTACTACGAGATAAACTAAAAGTATAAAATAAATTTTCAACTGCTCCGTAACCGAGTAAATTATTACTAGCATCAAATTTATTTAAGTTTAATCCCTGATACTGTAAATGTTGTACTAATACTCCGATATCTTCGTTTTTGACATGACTTTTACTAATATCTATTATTCTCACATCGCTAAGAAGGTTTCCGTGAGGTGGATTAGTAGTTTTCTCTATTATGTCTTTACAAGATAAAATACTATTACTGGATTTTTGATCAAAGGTTTTTTGACTATAGTTTGTTTGTATATTTAATAAGTGATTACGAATAGTTTGAGTAACCATTTGCAGGTTATTTTCTATAACAGATCCACCTATGTTTCTCATATCAACTTGCATATAAAAATCTAAAATTGGATTTTGTATTTTTAAACACGTATCAAAGTCAAAACCCGTTATTTCCATTAATTGTTGAACGCACGCTCTTTGATTGTCTACACCTCTATCATTAGACTTAAAAAAATTTAGTGCGTGATAAAAAGCTTTTTCTGTAGCTTCATCTGTTTTACTTTTCATCATAAATCTCTAATTTAGATAAAATTACGATATTATTTGTTGCTCTATTATGAAGAAATACCCAGTTATATGCGTTTCATATAAGGATCATAAGAAGGCCTTGACCACATTTTTTTATCGTAAAAAGTAGTTTCAAATCTACCTGGATTATTTTTCAAATCATTTAACCACACAGCCATACGCTTAGGAGAAACTGGAATTTTAATTAAATTGTCGTTACTATCATAAACATGTGCTTCTTCAGTACGAGGAGTATATCCGTGTCCAGTCACTCCTTGTACATCTAATTTTCCCAATAAACCATACTCTCCCTTGTAAAGTTTATTAGTATTTAACACTTCATTTTTTTTCTGAACAACTGGCTCTTGACTCTTTAATTTTTCTTGCGCTTTAATAACTTCTCCTACAACCTCAGCTCCTCCATAAACACCTACTTCTTTTAGACCAACTAATCCACCAGTTATCGCTCCAATAATACCTCCTAATACTGTTAAACCACCTATAACATAAGGATTGCCACCTAATCGTACACCTATTTTCATGCCAGCAAAAGCTCCTGTAAAAACACCACCTACGGCATGCAATGCAATATCAACTATTCCTTCAGTAGATTTAAGAGCTTCTTCAACACCATTTCTTAAATGCTCGAGTGTAATATCAGTAATCGGTGGAAAAGGAGAAGAAGTATTTAATTCCCCTTGTTTTACCTTATACAAAGCACTGATAACATAAGACCGTGATTGATATTTTTCTGGCCCTAACCGCATAAACTCTTTGTTTTCAAAGTCCATATTAATCTCAAAAGGAAGATTTGAAGGATATTGTTGTATAGATTGTTGAGGAGTAGGTTGGTAAGAAGTAGGTAAACTGTTATAAGGCGAATAATCTAATGGGCTTGGATTATAAAACTGTTTTATCTCTACAGGCTTATTATTAAACGTATCTATATTATCTACAACAAACGTAGGTTTAGAAGGTTTATTAAAACCTGTTGTTATTGTTTTTTGAGGTTCTCTACATAGTTGATATTTATTTCCTCCTAAATCTTCAACAAGATCACATTTTTTCTGGTTAGTATTTGTCTTTGTATAAATAATAGGTGTTTCGTCAATTTTTTTCATAAAACTACACTCTTAAATTTAAGAATTATATTTTAAATTGAAATAAATTAGTAATATTTACTTTTTAAAAATAGAATTTACTAAAACCAAAAGTTGTAACTCAAAAAGCACGTTTTAGTTAATTTAGTATCATTTTTATTACATCACTATTCTTAGAGCTAATTAGCTTATTAAAGGTTATTTCTGATTTATACTTGAGAATTAAAGAGGACAATAAATATTTAAAAGATTAGTAAGTCGTAAAGATTATTAGTCGAGACTACAAAAACGTAGCCTCGTTATTTTAGACCTAAAGCAAACAAGTTTGCTTTCTGGTTATGTTCGTATTATAAGCTAAAAAGTTTAAAAAGTAGTTAATTTATATGCTTAATAGTTGTTTTTTTATTTCTTCTTTTTTCAAACCAGACTAGGATAGTCCATGTAAGTAATATTATTAATACGTCTGTTACAACTGTAATAATAAAAGGTTTTAATAAAAAACCATGATTTTTAATAGAAATTATTTTGCTAATAATCATAATCATAATTAACGGTATTAATAAATTGCTTTTAATACTATTAGTAGATTTAACTTTAAGAAAAAATTGCCTATATATATCATGTAAAACAAAATGTTGATAAAATAAACTTAAAAGTATAATAAAGTATGTATGCCAAGTAACAGGTCTGCTAATAATAAATCGATTAATAAAAAAAATATTAATAACTATACTAAGAAACGTTATAGTACAAAAAAATTGTAACTCTCTCATTTTCTTAGATTTAACATTTTTCTCATCTTCTTTCATAACAAATCATTCATAAAAAATACCTCTGAAGTTAATTAAACACCTATATTTCAAGTACGTTAATTAAAAAATCACTATAACAAAAAATAAACTTCAAGTTGTATCTTGAATTACACATTCTAAATATTTGAAATATAATTTTCTTCACTTTTTAAAATCTTTCTTTTATACAGTTCAAAGGCAAGCTCTTTGCAGGTAAAACCGCTTTCATCACTAATTATTTTAATAGCTAAAGATATTTTGTATTTAAAGTTTCTGTGTATTAGCTTAATCAATCTATCAATAGCGATATTGAAATTAAGGTCGTTGATTTCAAAAAGTATGTTAATATACCTAATGATAAAAATTATTATATAAGTTGCTTAAATTAAGTATTTTTTAAACTTTTCGATTTATAGTGTAATCACAACCAGAAAGTAAATATATTTACTTTAGGTCTAAAATAACGAGGCTACGTTTTGTAGCCTCGACTAACAAACTACCTCTTCTCAACAATACTTAAAAACCTCACTCTAATATTTTATTTTACACCGCTTGCAAACCTTGTAGTATCAGTCTTTATAGATTATTATTGTTGTAATAAATTTTTTTAAAATTACCAAGCAGCCAAAGGTTATCGGATGAATAAAACTGAATTTAATAAGCTTGTTAGAAAAGTATTAGTTAAAAACATGACTCACAGCAGTAATGAAAAAGAAGCAGATCATGTTATTAATACTTTTGTTGAAAGTATAACTTTAGCACTAAAAGATAATGACGAAGTTTTTCTTGTAGGTTTTGGTAGATTCTTTAAACAAAAAGTAGCTACAAGAAAAGGACGTAATCCTAAAACTGGTGAAACTATGACTATACCTGCTTATATTCAACCTAGATTTACAGCTGGTAAGAATTTAAAAGATAGCTGTAATAATATAACTTAATTGCACCAAAATTTTCTTTAGTTATTAGCTTCATAAACCTTATAGCAAGAGTGCTGTAAGGCATATATTTATAACTTACATATGGTGCAATTAAAATATAATAACTTGCGACTTACTTGGACTATTTTTTTTGTCTTATAAGCCCCATAAGCCTTGAAGCAAGTAAGCTGTGAGCTTTTGCTACACCCCTGTTGTAGGCTTCGAGTACTCCAATAGTTTTTGTACTCAAATTTATTTCATTTACTTACTATATAAAACTTATAGCAAGATTATTACAAACTCTAAACTTGGGCTTTATATAGAGCACAAAAATCACTGTTTTCACAACTGAATAAACGGACTGTCTTGTTCGTTCTCAATATACTTCATAAGCCTTGAGCTAACAAGGCTGTAAGCCTTTGCTATACCCCTATTTATAGTGTCCGAAAATTAGAGGTTGTATTAAGTTTATTATTTCCTGTTATTATCCTGTTATGTACTTGAACTATAAAAAACGATAAACTATATTAAATTTATCAAGATATGTTGGATAAAAACTTATGAAAACTAGTGAGAAATCTATAAAGCAAGAAAGAGTAAGACCTCAGCTATTCATTGATACAAAAGCTTTATCAAAAGAAGATTTAGAAAGTGAAGTATTCAAAGAAACTGATAGATATTCTATTACTCCAACTACCTTTAAAAGTAGAGACTTAAAAGCAAAGCTAAATTTAAAGAATACAATATCTAAAACAGAATTTGATATAGAAGAAAAAGTAAAAAAACTATCTTTTATAAATGAAGAAACAAATAAAATTAATGCTTCATTATTAAAATTAAGAGATATCGGAATTTTAAATGAAGGCGAATTAACAGGTTGCAATTTTCAGATAAAAGCACTTTTGTTTGACTTATTGATAACAAAACAAAATGAGATAAAAAAGGAAATTGATACGCTAACACAATACAATAAATCTGTGTTAATGATTGCTGAACAAAAACAAATTTTATGTTATGAAGACCTTTACGAAAATACTCAAGGTCAATCAGTAATTAGATATGGAATAAATCTTACAAAAGAACTATCGCATATAGCAAAAGAGTATAATAAATGCCATGCATGATCATACTAAGCTAAAATGCCTTGCTAAAACTCGCCGTGGAACTTTATGTCAAACATCACCCGTAAAAGGTAAGAAGCGATGCCGCATGCACGGCGGAGCTAAGGGTATAGGTGCGCCTAAAGGTAGTGCTAACGCTCTAAAGCATGGTTTCTATAGCAGAGAAAATATTCAAAAAAGAGCTGAAGTTAGGCAACTGATAAGGGAATTTAAAAACCTAAACAAAGAAATGCTGTTATAACCTTTACTCTTTTTTCCTTAATGTTTGTCTAAATATTCGATGTGTTGTGCTACCCCTTGCAACCCTTGTTCTATATATGGTTTAAGGTTGTTTCATCCATAAAACTAGGTAGTTGTAGCATCTTATCTTTGTTCTATTTTTCTCCTCTATAAATAAAAGCTAAAAAGCCCTATTTATCAGTAGTTTACAGGCATAATTAATTGTTTTTTCTTGATAAAAATGCTATAATTTCCTGATGTAACCCTAATAGATAATAGGGTTTGAGGAGATATAATGAAATTTAACAAAGGACAATCTGGTAATCCAAAAGGTAGACCGATAGGGATTCCTAGAAAGCCTCAAAAAAAGAGTGTCAGTTGTACGGAGTACAATGTTGCTTTAACTAAGCTTCTTGAAGCTCTAAAAAAAGGTGAAACTTGGGCTTGTGAGATATTCTTTAAGAATTTAGCACCGAAACTAGAACAAGAAATTTTACCTTTTGAAGTAGATCAAGATAACACAGATAGAATTGAAGCTATAACCATAGCAGTACTGAAGGTTTTTTCTCAATTCAAATCAATAAGCTTCAATGAAGCATGTAATTTACTAACAACGCTAAACCATCTAAAGTTTGTTGACGGAATATTCAAGCAACAAGATTACTTACAGCGATTACTAACTGAAGAACAGTACAAAACCTTAAGACTTTGGTTAGCGGAAGCTGAGGTAAGAAAGCTTAATTAAGGCGGTGTTATGCTACTGCGTGAACGTCAAAGAGAGTTTGTCGAGAGAAATATTGCGGCATTAATTGATAGCGGTAGTACTTTAGGAGTTGCTCCGACAGGCGCGGGTAAGACGATTTGTTTATCTGCCGTAGTAGGAGAACTAAGTAAAAGCACTGCTAGTTTTAAGACTTGCGTGCTTGCTCACAGAGACGAGCTAACTTATCAAAATCTGGCTAAATTTAGCTTAATTAATCCGCATGTTAGCACCAGCCTATATAACGCTGAAGTGAAGTCATGGGAAGGGCAAGTTACTTTTGCGATGGTTCAAACCTTGGCCAAAGAGAATAACTTAAAAACAATGCCGCAGTTAGACTTGATCGTGATTGACGAAGCGCACCATGCTACGGCTAAAACTTATCAAGCTATATTAGATCATGCCAAAAAGCTTAATCCTTTAGTAAAAATCTTCGGAGTTACCGCTACGCCTAATAGAGGCGATAAAAGCGGTTTGGGTAGGATATTCGATAACTGCGGCGATCAAATCAAAATCTGGGAATTAATAGCTAGCGGTCATTTGGTAAGACCGAAAACTTTTATCATAGACTTAGGTAATACTCAAGAAAAGCTACAGGCATTAAGGGTTAGAGCCAGTAGCGGCGACTATAGCGAACAGGAAGTAGCTGGTATTTTGGATACGATACCGCTAAATAGCGAAGTAGTAAAACACTGGCAGGAGAAAGCTAGCAATCGTAAAACTGTGGTATTTTGTTCCAGTATTGAACATGCGAAGAATATTACTAATGCATTTAATGAAGCTGGAATTAAAGCGGTATTGGTAACTGGTGAATGTTCTTTGTTACAAAGAAAACTTACACTAGAAGCCGTAACAAGCGGTAAAGCACAAGTAATCGTCAACGTAGCAATCCTAACTGAAGGCTGGGACTTTCCGCCTATATCCTGCGTGGTGTTGCTGCGACAATCTTCCTACAAATCAACCATGATCCAGATGGTCGGCAGAGGTTTAAGAACCATTGACCATGCTATATACCCTAACATTGAGAAAAACGATTGCGTAGTGCTGGACTTTGGGATTTCATCAATAATACACGGCAACTTAGAGCAGTCGGTAGACCTAACGTTAAAAGCAGAAGGTTATAAACTTTGTACAAGCTGCAAGAAAAAGATACCGAAAAGTAGCGTTGAATGTCCATTATGCGGTTGCGACTTATTAAAACAGGAGAGTGAAGCTAGCGAGAAGGAAAGCGAATCACTACAAGTAATAGCAAACTTTAAGATGCGAGAAATAGACTTGCTTAAACGTTCTGGCTTTTCTTGGACTGTTTTGGAACTAGAGCAAGAAGCGATGATAGCTTCGGGATTTAATAGCTGGTGCTGTATATTAAAACAAAACGATAACAGTTGGTCTACTATAGGCGGATCAACAAAGAGAGGAGAAGAAAGCAATAGACAAGTACCAAGCAAAGTAGTCTATAGCTGTAATAAGGCTGAAGCAATAGAGGTTGGTAACGACTTTCTCTATCGCTTTGAGGATGAAGAAGCTGCAAGAAAGACCGCCAGTTGGCGTGGAATGTCTCCGTCTGAAAGCCAGTTGAAATGGCTACCAGAGAAGTATAAAGCTAGTGATCAATTAACCAAAGGAGATGCTTCAAATTACTTAACGTTCATTTTTAACGCACAACCTAAGCTTAGAGAGTTAGGCTTTGTACTGTGAAACTAGCAAAGATTTAAGCGGAACTTTTATTGAACGATTAAGCGAATTTGAGTATTATCTCGGTAGATGGAAAAAACAATAAAACACTTAATTTTTCTTCTTAATGTTACGAACCTTATTTAAAGGCTTTTAAACGCTGAATTTACGGATCAGGTATAACCCTACCTTGAACATATAATTACAGCATTCGATAACGCTATAAACGCGAAATTAGGTTATACAAATATGCTACCAGAGTGATATGTGAAAGCTAGATATTTAATTAATAATATAGTTTTTACAAAACAAACACCCAAAAATGACCAATTTTGCTTACTTAAGAGTCTCATCAGACCAACAAGATATTAAAAATCAAAAGTTCGGTTTATTAGAATATTGTAATAATCGTAATATTAATCCGATAAAATTTGTAGAAGATACAATTAGTGGTAAAATCACTTGGAAAGAACGTGCCATCGGCAATATTCTTGAGAAAGCAAAAAAAAGCGATCTTATTGTAGTATCAGAAATTTCTAGGCTAGGGAGATCAACCTTACAAGTTTTAGAAATATTGGAAGCTGCAGCTAAAAAAGAGATATCTGTGCATATTGCTAAAAATCATATCGCGATAGACGGCTCTATACAATCTACAATAACTGCCACAGTTTTAGGGCTTGCTGCTCAAATAGAGAGAGAATTTATCTCAAGCAGGACTAAAGAGGCTTTAGCAAAACGCAAAGAAGATGGAATGAAACTTGGTAGACCTAAGGGTCAGGCACAGCTACTTAAGCTTGATAATTATCGAGATGAGATACTTAAGTATTTAAAGAAGGTAATTAATAAAAGAGCTATTTCTAAATTAATTGAATGTTCTCCATCTACTTTATATGAATGGCTAAAAAGAAGAAAACTCTCAAGCAATTAAACTAAAACCGTACCTTTTTACAGAGATGTTGCTGATACTCCGAGTTGTTAAAATAATACAAAATCGCAAATAAACCCAATGAAGAATTTATATCAAATTTTATGTGATGAAATAGAGCCTTGGAGAAAATCGAGATATCAATCTCAATTTTCCGAAGTGGTAGAAATACTAAAATTTAACAAAAATGAAAGTAACTATCTCAGAACAGCACAATTTAACGCAATAGAGACATATTTGTTTTTACGTTTTGTAAAAGAAACTCCTAAAATTATTGATCTATACAAAGAATATTTTAAAAATCTAGAGGATTTTGTAGAAGTATTAGGTATAAAGCATATTA
The DNA here is from genome assembly GCF_034366785.1 of Candidatus Trichorickettsia mobilis. Lineage (NCBI taxonomy): Bacteria > Pseudomonadati > Pseudomonadota > Alphaproteobacteria > Rickettsiales > Rickettsiaceae > Candidatus Trichorickettsia > Candidatus Trichorickettsia mobilis. The sequence continues at coordinate 15,021 of NZ_CP112939.1, read as the reverse complement.
ACCAATATAACATAAGATTTTTTGAAACGTTAGATGACGTGTTAAAAGATTTGCTGAATCCAGGTGTTGCAGATCAATACAAATACGATGCTCTTACAGAGACGTTGAACTTAGATTATCCGAGTTATATATTAGCTTTGGCAATGGGTAGTGGAAAAACTAATATTATTAGTGCAATTATTGCTATTGAATTTGCTATCGCAATAGCTAATGAAAATAAAAAATCAGAGTTTAATTTTATTAAAAATGCTTTGGTATTTGCTCCTGGTCTTACTATATTAAAAAATTCCTTAAAAAATATCGCTTTGTTACCTTTTGCTAAAATCTTACCCCCTCATTTGTTGAATTCATTTCTTGCTAATGTAAAATATACTTTTGCTGGTGATACTGATCGCCTTTTGGTAGTGCAAAAAGAGAGTCAATGAAATGTGATCGTTAGCAACTCAGAGAAATTAATCTTAAGAAGTAAAAAAGAAAGAATACAAACAGAATTTAATGGTGAGAAAAGAGAGCAAGAATCAAATGCTAGACTAGAAAGAATAAAATCCTTACCAAATCTTGCAATATTTTCAGATGAAGCACATCATACTTATGGCAATAGAATCGGTGAAGATTTAAAAAAAGTACGTGCAACAATTAACCACCTACACGAGCAATCAAATATAGTTTGCGTAATTAACACCACTGGTACACCTTACACTAAGACACAAATGCTGAAAGATGTTGTATTTTGGTATGGGCTAGAAGAAGGCATAAAAGATGGTATATTAAAAAGTCTTGAAAATAGTATATTACAATATTCATTAAAAAATAATGAGGAAGAAGAGATAGCAATTAATGAAATTATAAGAGATTTTTTTGCTAAATATAAACAAGGTTTTGAAAAAATAGCGTTTTATTTTAAGCATGAAGAACACTTGGAACTAGCAAGGAAATCAATAGAGAAAACTTTAGCTCAACTAGGCATGAGCAGTGATATAATACTTAAAAATACCCAGAAATCATCAAATAAAGAAGTTAAAACTTTCTTAAATTTAGATGCTGATCATACGAAAAGAATTATTCTACTTATTGAGAAAGGAAAAGAAGGTTGGGATTGTAAAACATTATTTGCAACTGCTTTGATTTCAGAGGTTTCTTCATCTAATAATTATGTGCTACAGGCAAGTACTAGATGTCTAAGATATTTAGAAGATAATAAACAGAACGCAACTATCTATATTAGTGTAAGTAATGTAAAAATTTTAAATAAGGAGTTAGAAGACAATTACAATACAAATCTTAGTAATCTAAATAAGACCCCCCAAGAAAAACCTATAGAGCGAAAAATTGAGCTAAAAAAATATCCATCACCTAAAATTGAATTTAAAATCAAGACTAGAAAGATAGTACAGATTGAGCATACAGATAATAAACAATTGGAGCTAACATTGCCGAGAGTACAAGCTGAAACAACTATTTATAAAGATGTGGGAGACTACAAGGATAATAGAATTATCAATCGAGGTGATTATCAGATAATCACTGCAACGAAAAAGGTTAGCTTGTTACTTGCTTCTTATAAAATAGCCCTCAAATACCACTTGAAAGCTATTGATATATTAAAAATTTTACAGACTATCTATAATAATCAAGATGAAATGCCAGTAAATCATTTACAAGCATTATATCAACAAATTGATCAGCAAAAACAAAATTATCAAGAAGTAGAAGAAGTTATAACGCAGGTACTAGCTTTAATTAGAACGGAAGGTGGTTTTATCAAAGGTGATGGTGATAAATATTATTATCATACTCTAAGATTCAAAGAAAACTCAAAACGGCTTGACTTATTAACTGAAAATAAGACTAATTCGCAATATGGTTTTCATTATGAACCTTACAATTTTGATGTAGAAGCTGAACGCAATTTCTTTAATAAAATATTAGATATTTTGACTATAAAAATAGAGCAGATAGAAGATATTTATTTCACTGGTGGGCTTACTAACCCTAAATATACAGATTTCTATTTTGAGTACAAGGCAGAAGATAACAAATATCACAAATATTATCCTGATTTTTTGATCAAAAAGAAAAATGGTGAACTTTATATAATTGAAATAAAATCTGAATCTACTTTAGAAGACACAACACTAGAAGATAAGAAAAAAGCTGTAGAAGAAATAGTAAGAATTAATGAAAACAAGATAAAATATTCTGTTTTATATGCAAGTGGAGCGGAAATAAATAAAGAAGAACTAGGATATGGAGAAGTAATCAAGTTTATTAAGCAATAGTATGAAAGACATAAAAATATCTGTTCCTAAAGGTAGAGCCTATATTAATTGGTTTGGCAAGAAACCTATTGATACTGCTTCATTTTACCCTGCACAACTAGTGGAAAAAACTCAAGAAAGTGATGATATAAAAGATTTAGAATTTAGTAAGCTAGAGAAAAATTGGCATAATCTTTTGTTTCATGGTGATAACAAAGAAGTATTATCAACTCTACTTACTACTGGTTTTAGAGGGAAAATAGACCTTATCTATATTGATCCACCTTTTGATAGCGGAGCAAATTACGTACGCAAAATAGAATTACGAGGAATAAAAGCAAACATTATTGGTCAAGAGGAAAGTATTTTTGAACAAGCACAATATAATGATATTTGGAAAAATGACTCTTATCTACAATTTATGTATGAAAGACTTATTTTGATGCGTGAATTACTGAGTGAACAAGGCTCAATTTATCTGCACTGTGATTGGCATAAATCTCATCATTTACGCTTTTTATTAGATGAAGTTTTTGGTAGTGATAATTTTGTTAATGAGGTGATTTGGCATTATCGCAGTGGCGGAGCTTCTAAAGTAAGTAGTCTGGCTAGAAAACACGATAATATACTACATTATAGAAAATCAGATGAGTTTTACATAAACATACTTAAAGAAAGACAATATCTTGACAAATCTTTTATGGATTCTAAACAAGATAAAGAAGGTAGATATTATGTAGATACTATTCTAAGAGATGTATTTTCTGATATTATTAACATTGTTGACTGCGATAATATTATTCATCAGTACAATACTAGACCAGTATTAAATGTGTCAGCAGAAAGATTAGCATACCCAACACAAAAACCTGAAGGGTTAATAAGCCTGCTAATCGAATTAGCAACTAGCCCTGATTCAATAGTTCTTGATTGTTTTATGGGTAGTGGAACAACACAAGCTGTCGCACAAAAACTTGGCAGAAGATGGATAGGAGTGGATTGTAATAAAGGTGCTATTCAAACAACCATTAAGAGATTACAAAAAATTATTCACGAGCAAAAAAGTAATCTATTAGAAAATAATAAAAATCAATATAAAATTTTGCATTATCAAGTGAATAACTATGATTTTAGAATAATTCAAGATGCAACCGAAATAATTTTTAAAAAATATGGTTTACAAAAATCTAATGATTCATTTTTTATAGCAAAGCGAGGAGAAGAATTTGTTAAAATTATAGAATTGCATAGACCATTAGTGCTACTTGATATTCAGCTTGTGATTGATGAGTTATTTAAAAAAGATAGTGAAGAAAGGTGTATACTAATATTTAATGGTATTCAGGATGATGCAAAAATTACAGAAGTTCTAAAAAATTATCATAAGACTATGCCGAGTATGAGTAAAATTGAACTATGGGATATTCAAAAAGATGAAATTTTTGAATATAAAGAACCAGACTGCGAAGTAGAATTTAAAGGAGATAAAAATCAAGTAAGAATAAAAATTAAATCTTATATTTCTGATAAAATAATCCAAAGGCTTAATGTTGATAAAACGATATTTGATTTAGATATAAAAGATTTTAGAGCTTGTATAGATTACGTTTTGATAGATACAAATTATAATGGTGAAATATTTTCAACTTGTTTTTCTGATGTACCTAAAAACAAAAAAGATTTTATTAGGGGTGAGTACTCTGTTGAATCACAAGGTATAGTAGCGGTAAAAATAGTTAGCATGTTAGGAGAAGAAAGTATTATACTTCAAACTTAATAAAAGATAAAAAACAGAATTAAGCTGAGTTTTATTATTATACTGTTAAATTTATATTTTTGGTAACAAATCCTCCAAAAAAATAAAAATGCGATGATTGACTTTTAAAACTCTTAAAATTATATCAAAAATTTAGAATTTTGACGGAGAGACTACTTAAACACTTTTGTTGTCATCCCAACGACAATAGTTAGATAATAATCTGTTTTTCATAAACCCTCGATGTGTAGTGATTAATATCTCCTTGGATTGAAGTTTTTATTTCATGTATACTTGTTTGAAGTAACTTTTTATATAATAATATAAATTATCATCATTTTTATTGATATAATAATATGCGCGACATTTTTACCATCATACAAATGGATACAACGGGATACAGCCATGTATCCTGCTTCAGCCTTAGTACCTAATATACCTACAGGGCAGATCATACAAATCATACATTTTACCTTATATATATTTGAAATTCTATATATATATATATACAAATTCCTATCTATACAAATTTGTATGATTTGTATGATCTACCTTGCAGCCCTACTACTTAAGGCGTTTGAGCAGGATACAGCCGTGTATCCTGCTGTATGATTTTGTATCCTGCCTTTTTTTTGTATTTTTCTTTTGTATTTTCAAAAATACTTATTGACAGCACTATTTGCCATTGCTTCCGCTAATTTAGATAAAATTACAATATCATCCGTTGTGTTATTACGAAGAAATGCCCAGTTATATGCGTTTCATATAAGGATCATAAGAGGGTCTCGACCACATTTTTTTATCGTAAAAAGTAGTTTCAAATCTACCTGGATTATTTTTTAAATCATTTAACCACACAGCCATACGCTTAGGAGAAACTGGGATTTTAACTAAATTGTCGTTACTATCATAAACATGTGCTTCTTGTGTACGAGGAGTATATCCGTGCCCAGTTACTCCTTGAGCATCTAGTTTTCCTAATAAGCCGTATTCCCCTTTGTAAAGTTTATTACTATAATCAGGAGTGTAGTCACTTTTAATACCATAACTATCAGCACTATCGTCATCACGATAAACGCCGTAACCATAAACTCCACCACTACCGCTGCCTGTAGGATAACCGTTGCTATTATATCCTCCGTAACTATCACCAGAATTTATACCTTTGCCTACACCTTCAAAATACTTTTTTTCACATACAGACCAACCATTTTGAGTAAAGGTTTCTTTCATTCCGTTAGGACAACCTTTGTCTGAAGGACATAATTGTCTATCACCTTTTCCTATGCAATCGCTATTATTAGTTCCACTATAAAGACTTCCTTTATGACCTCCTGGATAATTACTACCTATACCTTTCATAAAATACACTCCTTAAACTAAATATGTGGTTATTTATATTTAGTTAAATCAAAATTTAGTTAAATCAAAATCTTTCAAAGATTTTAAAAGTTTTTTATCGTAATTTGCAGGCATTATAATTGCTTGAATTTTATTATGAAATTCACCTTTTTTATCAAAAAGAATAAAAAAATATGTTGTGGGTGTTGTCCATTTCCAAATTTCAACATATTCACTGTGCTCTTTATTTCTAGGATTCCAAGTTAAAATAGATATAATTTTTTCTGTAGGCTCTCCTAAAAGTTCTACAGCTTTTTTTTGATTGTTAATTTCAAGATAATTTTTTGAATAAATATCATATTTATCAATAACTTGTTTAGCTTGTACATTTTCAGTTTTATTATAAGAAGCGCACCCGAACAAAAACAAAGCAGTGAATAATATTAAGCCAAGTCTACCTATCATAAAAAAATACCTCTAAATTAATTAAACACCTATATTTCAAATGCGGTAATTAAAAAAAATCACCGCAACAAAAAACAAATTATAAGTTGTATCTTAGAGTACACATTTTTAAGTAATTTAGTATCATTTTTGTTACGTAGTTATCCTTTAAACGACTGTAAATCGTCTTTCCACTTATTCGTTATATCTTGGTTAGCCTTAATTATTTCTTTCCAATTATTGAAAAAATATTCATTAAGTTTATTAATACAGAAAATATTATCAAGTAACCTTTCATTGAGTTCTTGAACTAGCTTTGTCTGCACTAAGCTGAATTTTTGATCAGTCTTGTTGTTTATTAAATGCGAAAGTTCCGTGATAGAAGAAATTGTTTTTAGGCGGTTAATTTCTTCTTTGGTAAATATAATTTGATTAGACACAATCAATCTCCTTAGCCAGTTAATAAGGCGCTAGGGGGTACAATCATTCATTGAAAACAGTGAATTACCATTGATTTCGTATTCTTAAGAATACTTATAGCAATAGACCCCTAGCATAAGAGCCAGAGGCTAAACAAGATTGATTTCGCAATGATGGATTGTATACACCACTAACATTTGTAAATTAGTAAAAATAATAACAACAAGCAAGTATTATTTGATATATTTCACTTATTTGTATATAATATTTTGTATGTTATTTTATATAGTTTTTAATATGACAAATCTATCAATCGCTTTACCAAATCATATAGCTAAAGCCAGCAATGAAGCTGCTAAAAGGTTAGGAATATCTACTACTGCATTCATTCGCCAAGCTGTTGTACACGAATTAAATAATTTTCAATCCGAACTTGAGCAAAACAATATAGTAGAAAGCTTCAACGCTATGAAAGAATCAAAAGAATATCTAAAAGAATCGGAAGAACTAACAGAGAATTTAAATTCTAATTTACCAGAAGAAAGAGAGAAGTGGTGGAACAACAAACTCTAACTCGTGGCGGTATTTATCTAGCAAAACTTGATCCAGCAAAGCAAGATGAAGTAGGAAAAATACGCCCGATAATAATACTAAATTCACAAACAATATTAAATGCCAGTCCGCCTATTATTTTCATTTGTCCTCTTAGCAGTCAATCTAAACCCGAATTTAGTACACTTCATATTGAATTAGAAATCAGAGACAATTTGCAAGTTAAAAGCTATGCTTTAGTAGAACATTGCCGTTCAATTACTATAAATCGTATTATTTATCCCAGATTAGCACAAACAACTTTTTCTGAACTAAATAATATTCTACATAAACTACAGCGATTAATCGGCCTATAAAATATTCGTAACAAGCAAATTTAAGTTTGTAACTCGCGTATGTTTCAAATCCCTAGTTTAAAATAACAATAACTAAACCAATAATATATTACATTTGTTATTGACGCTATATGACCTAATATGCTATAATTTAAGCTATTAGAAATAATAATGGTAACAAATGAATAGTTTTGAAATTACAGAGCTCATAGAGCATAAAAATGCAGCTCCGTCAAACAACCAAACCGCAGTAACAATAACTAACGATCTATCTAAATATCTACAAGATTTTTTAAGCGAGCAGGACATAAAGGAAAATAGCAAAGGGACATACAAAAGAGCCTTAACTCAGTTCTTTTCTTTTATGCCTAATAGCTTTGAACAGCTAACAAGTAACGATATCCTGACTTATAAAAGACATTTAGAAAGCCTAGAATTGGCAGCATATACCATAACCGCTTATCTGGTAGTAGTGCGCAGATTTTTTGCTTGGACTGAAGCAAAGAAGATTTATCCGAACATAGCTAAGACTATTAAAGGAATGCGCAGACCTAAGGAGTTTAGAAAAGACCCCCTAACCATGGAACAAACTAGAGAAGTGATTAGCGGTATAGACCTCAATACACTTCAGGGTAAAAGAGATTTTGCCATCATTAATCTGTTAGTTAGAACTGGACTAAGAACAATTGAAATCCAAAGAGCTAACATAGAAGATATAAATCAAACTGGAGGAGTTGCTAAACTGCATATTCAAGGTAAAGGTAGGGATACTAAGGACGATTATGTTATCCTCACCCACGCCTCTCTAAAGCCGATTTTAAGCTATCTAAAATGCAGAGGCGAGACCAAAGACACCGATCCGCTTTTTACTTCGCTATCAGACCGCAATAACGGCGGACGCATGACTACCAGAAGTCTAAGTCGTATTGCTAAAGGAGTGATGATTGAAGCTGGTATCGATAGCAAGAGACTTACCGCTCACTCATTACGTCATACCGCTATTACTACGGCATTACGTGCAGGAGCTAGCTTGCAAGAAGTTAAAGCTATGGCCAGACACGCCGATATGAACACTACGCTAATTTATAGCCATAACATAGACCGAGAAACCAATGCGCCAGAACACAAGATTGACGCATACATGGAAAAATACGCAATTTAACAAAGAGACAAACGATGAGTACTATTACTAGCTTAAGTCAAACAAGCTCGGAAGAAGTAAGAAAACTACTAGAAATGCACGGAATTATTATTAAGAAAACAATCGGTAATCGCTTTGATATTATATGCCCGTCTTGTGAAAAACCAGAAGCTTATATCTACTTTAACGAAGGTACTAGAACCATAAAATGCAATCGCGGTAATAACTGCGGTAAAGAGCTGGAGCTATGGCATTACATAGCCGATAAACAAGGAATAGATCCTAGCAATAACTTTGAAATACTAAAATATATCAATGAAATACTCGGTCATGAATTCAAGCAAGAGCAAATCGAAAGTTACAATGCAGAACGAGAAGAAAGAAACAAGGAGCAGAAATTTTTAACAGACTGTAATCAAATATTCTTTAATGCATTGAATAATAATAAAGACGATGACCGAGTATCTTGTGCCTTAATATATTTACAACAACGTGGATATACGGAAGAACACACCAAACAATGCGGTCTTGGATTCTTTCCTGATTATAACGACCTACGAGACTTGCTGGTTAATAATTATAGCTACTCTAATTCTGATGCTATGGACTTAATGATAAAGTACTTCAAGAGCATTTTGGACAATAACGGCAAGCCGCATGATTCTGAGGAGTATAGACATCGTATAACTTTTACATGGCATAATATTAGAGGCGATATTGCTGGGTTTAGCGTAAGAAAACCAACGAAGCAAAATTTGAAAGGCAAATACTATTATAACGACAACATGAAAACTGGTGAGGTGCTTTTTAATTTAAACAATTTAAACATTAAGGATAAAAAGGCTCTGGTTATCGTTGAAGGGGTTTTTGATGCGCTTACGGCTAGTTATTTAAGCGCGGAAGAAGTAAGACAGAACTATCACTTTGTTGCTTGTGGTAAGAATACTTTAAGCATAGAACAAGCATTATTGCTAAAAAATAAAGGATATTCTCAAGTTATTTTATTTTTAGATAATGACGAAGCTGGTAAGAATTTTTTTAGCAGTGTAAGTAAACTAAGAGAGCATAATATCACTTCTTTTGTAGCACTTATTCCTAATGAGTATCAAGAAGTAAAAGATATAGACGAACTAATAAGAAAGCATCCAGAAGCTAACCTACAAGCGATACTTGATAATACCAAGTATGCTATCAACGTACAGATTGACTTAACCATAAAAAACAATAGTAAAAATCACGAGAGTTTAACTGATAGAGAAAAAGACACGATTATTACAGAATGTTCAAAGCTCAAATCTTCTCTCTTAATGTCTGAGCATGAGCCTTATCGCAAAGTTATGTATGAAAAACTCGGTGTACGTGTTGAGGATCAAGAAGAAGTAACAAAGCTGGAGCAGACTACAAGCACTATAAATAGCGGTAATATCAATTCAGAGATCGAAAAACTAAAGTCGGATATACAGCTTAAAATACAAGAAATAGAAGAAGGTAAACACTCGAATATAGATATTCATGAATTTAAAAAAAGAGTGCATGTAATTCAAAAATTAGTACTAAAAAATGATATTACAGCAGACAAAATTAAATCTGATCTCAAAGCGTTAGATAACATACTAATTAACGTTGAAAAATACAATGACCTACTATGTACCAACTATGATGATGATGAAGCTTATAGCACAGGAAAAATACTAGATTTAATCAACAACAACCCAGAAGGAATGTTAACAGGTTTTAAAGCACTCGATGAGAATATAAGAATTCAACCTTCTAGCTTAGTGTTTGTAGCTGGTAAACCTTCGCACGGCAAAACTACCATGATGCTTAATTTACTACGCAATATGATTAAAGCTTATCCCAACAAAGCTTTTCTGTTTTATAGCTACGAGGAATCAATAGATCAAATATGGTTAAAGTTAATATCAGGTGAAGTAATTCTAAGTGAACAATTAAGCTTACCTCTAGATAAACGTAGCATGTTCTTACGAAAAATGACTGAAGAAATAAAGAAAGTTTTAACTTTGGAATGTAATAGCAACGTACATGACGCTTATAAAAAAGTAAACAAATGGATTGAAGAAGAAAGATTACAATTACTAGACAGGAAACCAAACATTGAAACTTTAAGTAGTGCAATCATAGAAAGATCTCAAAAGGCTAAAAAAGCAGGAAAACCAGTAGCGGCAATATTTATTGATTACGTTCAGAAGCTAAATACTCGAGAACAAAAAATAAATAGGCAACAAGAGATACAAAGAATCTGCCAAACTCTACTTAATACCGCAATGGATAAAAGAGTAAATGCCGCAATTATATTAGGTGCGCAAGTAAATAGATCGGTTGAGTCTTTATCTACTCTCAATATGGGAAGTATGAGAGAAGCCGCGGATATAGAACAAGACGCAAACCTCATACTTGGAGTTTGGGATGAGAGAGCTGCTAAGTTAGATAGATTACAACAACGGCTAGAAGAAGTTATAACAAGATTAGAAAATGCAACCACTGAAGAGAATAGAGAAGCAATAAAAAAACATAATGAACTTAAAATAAAAATAGAAAAAGAAATTGAGACTGAATCTAAATCCAGTTCTACTAAAAAAGTTATCAAAGTCTTAAAAAACAGAAACGGACTGAAAGACATATGCTTTGATTTAAGTAACTTTCCAGCAAGATTTTTAATGGAAAATGAGAACAAAGAAAAAGAATATTTATATAACTAAGTTCTAATACTAAAAATAAAGAATTATAGAGATTCACAATAAAAACAGTATTTCCAGGAGATCAAACAATGGAAGAGATAGAAGGTAAAAATTACTTAACGATAGTAGAGGTGATGGAACGACTGAATTTATCGAGATCGACAGTTCAGCGATATGTTCGTAAGGGTAGATTTGATGTTATAGAGGTAGGGGGTAAAATTTACATTACTGAAGAGAGCTATAACAAATTATTTATTCCTAGGAACAGGAAAGTATCAGGAGAGGATAAAAAGTGATTGTATGTCCGTAAAGTGTACATTGCAGACATAGAAAATGTAACATCTAACAGAACTTATCAGAGCATTATCAGCAGGGATAATTTCACTGTTCAATACAATATCAGGAAAGATATAAGTAATAAACTAGTTTATACGGCGAACTCAGAAAATCATACAGCCGCCGCATAAAAAACTATCTAATATTCATCTACATGAAATTCCTGATGCCCAGATAGTACGACATCCTGAGACTCAGTAGAGTGAGAACTCAAAAACTCTTGGCAATGTGTACTCTGATTAAAAGCCGCAGCATTAACTAAATTCGTATAATACTTGTTGTAAACATCTCGGTGATTTTCATAAAAATATTGCAACGCATCTAAATTATCATGATTAGCTGCAACGATAGGAAAATGTCCATCTTCATAATTCATATCAAGAGTTAACTGAAAATTTTTAGCATACATTTCTATAGTCTCTTTGGGCGATTTACGACAAAGAAGAGAAAATTCTTCGTGAACTTTTTCTTTATCAAACACCAAATTATTTTGCGCTTTCTGAAGAAAATATTGCTCCATTTTTTTATATACTTCTTCTTGAGATAGTACTTCTTCAATAATCGATTTACTCATATGTCCTCTTATTTAGTAATTATTAATTGTTTTTATAATATCTACTGAAGTTGTAAACTTCTCTAAACCTTCAAAGCTTTTTATATCTTTCTCAAAAAGTCCTACGATTTGATCGAAGCTTTTAAATTTCTCTGATATGGTTTTTTCTTTTGAATTTTTATTTAAAGCTATATCCTCTTTTAACTTAGTATAGTTCTTTATTGCTTCAGAAGTATACAATCTTCTTTCTCTATCGCTGCTTTGTAAATCTTCAAAAGGCAAGATCAATTTTTTTACTGAATTTAATGCATCATTATTATTAAAATCATTGGTAAGCTGCTTAATTGCACTACTCTGTATAATATTAATATCGCTCAACTCTTTCTGTAATTCATTCAATTCAAAACCGATTTTTACTGCTATATCAATACAATCTCTCTTTTTTATGAGTTTATTACTATAATCATTATAATTTATACCATATAAGATCCCGTCTTTTGATGGCAAGTTAGGTAATTCAATTTTAATCTTCTCATCTGATAGTACATTCTTAAGAAAACTACTAAAATTTTGCTTACTTGGATCAATTAAAACTATTTCTTTATCTGTCTTTTTCCATAAAACAACTGTGTGAGTCTTAGGTATTGAATTCTCATCACCTGTTATAATTCCATTTACTCTTTCAAAAATATCTACCAAAACTACATTATTGAGGTATCCACTATTCTGCATCTGCATTTGGTTTTTAGAAGCTTCGGCTGACGTTTGAAGATTTAATTCTTCAAAAGCAGTATCAAATATTTTTTTTTCTACATAATGCAACTTGTCTCCAGCTATACCATAGCCAGTAGCTCCTTTTACCGTTTCAGGATTAATACCAAATCGTTTTACTAACGGACAATCATTTTGTTGCATCATATATGGTTGTGCAATTGACTTCTGATACTCTATTACAAAAACAACATTATCCTCTGAAATCTGTTGCAATTCTTTTAAATTTAAACGAGCATTTAAAATCCTATCGTTAGTGTTATTAATAGTCACAAAGGTTTCATTGTCTTGTAAAATCTTAATATCCTTAAAAACGCTCTCAGCTTCCTCTTTTCTAGTTTCTTGCTTATTCAAGCTATTAGCGACTTCAGAAAAATCAAACATAGCTTTCCCTTGAGTAGTGGGAGTAATAGAACCAGATTCATATCCACCGCCTAAGAGCTTATGGTTTATACCAATACTGTACTCACCGTCACTTAGAGTACTCACTTTAGCATAGGTGTTTTTTACATAACTACCAAACACTTCAGGACTTTCAATCAGTCTCAATTCTTTAGGCAAATTCTCGTCTTTAATTTTTATTTTTCTTCCATCAATCTCTATTATTGACGCAGACACTGTTTTCAACGGAATAGAGTAACTAAGCTCAACACTTCTGTTAGACGTAGAATGAATAATATGTCTCAATTCTTCAAAAGCATCAACTCTATCTTGAGGTATAGCAATCTTATCTTGCAACTGTCTATTTACCTGATCTTTATTTATTTGAGACGCCCGAATACCTTCAAAACTAGGCCGATATTCACTACTTATCGTATCGATCTTCATAAATTCCTACTCCTTCATTTTCAACAAAACACCTTGAGTTGCTAATCTTCTAAAATAAGCATAACCAATCATAATTACCCAGTCTATTTTTTAAATAAAAGAAACAACAAGATTACATTTATTTTGTTGCTAATTAAGCTATAATGTAGCTACATTGTGTAATTAAAAAAGATAAATTTATGTCTCAAAATAGCATAGTTCGTACTCGTATTGATGAACACATAAAGGAAGAAGCTAGTATTGTTTTAGCTTCTATAGGCCTCACCATATCTGATGCTCTTCGTATGTTGCTAATTCGTATAGCACATGAGAAAGCTCTACCCTTTAAACCGCTTGTACCAGATGAAAAAACAATAAGTGCTACACGTAAGACAAAACAGAATAATACTAAAAACAAGAGTTAGATTATTGTTAGGTAAGTATAGAAATTAACCGCATAAGTCCTAGGACAAACCAAATAGTAAGGAGAACTGCCAGCGTTCTATTTCAACTCAATAGCAGAAAATACAAAACAACCAAATATGTTAAATCTTATTAATACCTAAAGGAAATAAAAATGACAAATTCTCTTAAGCCTATAATAAGCAAATCAGAATCAGGAGAAGTAATCCAAATAAATTTCAAAAAAACTGATGATAGAACTCCTATTAGCTATGAAGAACAACAATTATTAGAACAACAAATTAAGCTTTGGGAGCAAGAATTATCTGGTTTCGATAAATCACTAAAAATTGCTAAAACTTTACTTAACTTTAAGATTAAGACAAATGAAGAAATTCATAACCTACAATGCGAGAAGAGCAAAAAGTTTCTTACATCTATTGATCACATAGAAATATTACATTTCCTTCCTAGAAACCATGATAATCCGCTAGAAATCGAAATACCTTACTTAAAGGGGAACCATAGCGAGGCTGAATCGATAAAACATTTACAGCTACTAGAACAGATAGCTTTTGATATTTCCATTTCCACACCTAGCGAAGAACAGCTTAATCATATAAAGGAGAAAATAGGCTTTAACAATGCTCAACCAAATCCAGATGATACTAACGGCTGGATACTGTGGGATAAAGCAGAAGCTCCATATACTTTAGAAGAAATTAATAAGGCGGTAGCTCAAGTAAGTGAAGAGAAAGCAAAAATTCACTATTATGAGTTTGAATTATGGAAACTTAATTATGATAAGAGAAAAAAACATGAAGCTGAATGGTTACAAAATTTAACTGATGAATATCTAGAACAACATTATAAAAATATTATTGACTCTCTTGTTGAACAGAAAAATAATGTACAAAAAATCCTAAAAGCTATTAATCAATATTTCCTTATTACAAGCCTTACCTTTACATTTTTTATCCAAATAGACGGTTTCAATCTCGCCCGAATCGACTCTTCTATCAACCTCGGATAACATCACGCATCTAGCTCCCTTGCTGTCGGCACAATTAAACCCCGTCGAATATACCGCGCATGAACTAAGGCAGATCATTAGAATAAGCACGCTTGCTATCTTGGATTTGTTTAGGATTGATTCGAGTTTCATATTAAATCTCATTGTTTTTTGGCTTTTTCCGATCTTAACTG
>NZ_CP112938.1 GCF_034366785.1 Candidatus Trichorickettsia mobilis | reverse complement strand
AATGCGCACTAGGCATTTAATTGAAGTAGGCGGATTAGTTACTAAAGCAGGTTTAGATTATTTACCTACTAATACTCTTTACGGTGCATTATTATCAATCGCCTCATCATTAGAAACGAATCAAACAATTAAAGAGCAGTGGACTAAAATAGGTAAAACTAAATTAGATCAAGAGCAAACAAATAAGCATGCCGTGATTTTAAAGTTTGAACAAGAGCCAAGCGGTGAAATTCGCAAGAGCGTAAGAGAACACGGCTTAAAGTGGAACAAACTCCGCTCCGAATGGTACGGATATTGCGCTAGTGTTGATTCTTTAAAAAACGATCTTGGAACAAGTAAATATAACCTTGAGCAAATTATTTAACTACGATTTAATTTTAAATATAGCCATTATAATATAATAATATTTATTACTTTGTAATTAAATTGAATTGATTTTTTAATTTAAATTTATTATTTCGTATATAGTATATTAGAAATATTATTTAAACTAAAAAGCTCCATATGGAGCTTTTTAGTTCTACTATGAACAACGAAAACTATGGTGCTTCTAAAACCCCTACTATTTTCTGATATACGTCTTCGCCTACTATATACCTAAAATATACCCTTTCGTTTTCCTTAAAATAGCTACTATCTTTATTCACTACCGCAAGTCAAAACCTCATACGCATCAATTCTAAAGGAGTAATATACCCTGTGCTCTGTAGAAGATAAAAGCTTTAACCCTCTAAAACTAAACGGTATAAGAGAACACTCTAGTGCTACCTCTTCATCAAATATTAAAGGCTCAAAATATAAATCCCACGTGTTTAAATCCCAGCTTATAGCCGAGATCACTTTGTCTCTGATTAGCTCTAAGTTATTGGACGAATCAACCTCTACATTTAGGTAATGCCGCGCAAGTAAAGCAAAGTTATAATCTACGTTTCGTAATCTACTTGCACAAATATCGGTAAAACTAATTTTATGAGTCTTATAAAACGGTGATATCCCTAATATATCATTCCAATTGATAATTAAGTCGCTCATAGAACTACCTCCGTGCTTCTATCGCCTTTGCCGAGTGATGAGTAATACGAAATCGCCTGCTTTACTTTTTCCGTTAAACTTCTGCCCACTACATGCTCAAAATAATTATTGTCGGTAAATAGATGACTTCCTTTATCGATAGTATTATCGGTTAACGCTTGATAGGCATCGAGCGTAGGCGATAAATCCATACCGCAACCTGACAATGCCAGTAATTTTGTTCCGTAATGTACAAAAGGTATAAGACTACATTCTAGAGCTATCTTTTTATTAAATATTAAAGGCTCAAAGTATGTAGCCCAATAACTTATTCTCTCTAAGACCAAATCAACCACGTGCTCTCTTAAATCCTCTTCACCTTCAAACTCTAACTCACTACCGTAATACTCCGTATACAAATGAAAATCACTGCTATCTATTAGCTCTTGATGAATAGAACAATAATCTAGCTCTAAATACTTATGCTTGATAAAAAACGGCTCTAAGTATAATCCGCTATTGTAATAGTTAGTCATAATAATACGCTCCTTATTTTAAATTAAAACCTACCCACTCGGGCTTTAAATGAAAGCAGCTGCTTTCATTTCCTGAGGTGTGCAAAAGCGTAAGCTTTATTAAAACTCAAGGTGCGCCCACAGGGCGGCGAAGCGTACCCTTGAATTTTAATAAAGATGAAGCTACTAAGCTTATTATTTTTTCTTCCTGTAATTTTAAATCGATAAATAACTTAATTATTTAAATACTTAATATTTTCTTGTTTTTTGATTGTATATTATATATAATAATCTTGTATTACTTAGATATTAGTTTATGGACGTTATAGAAATTGACCCTAGAGTTTGCGTAAGATGGCAATATGCCGATCGTAACTATTTTGAATTCGGCGATGTTGATGTTTTAGCGGAAGATATAAAACGTAATGGTCAAATTACTCCCGTCTTTGTAAGGCCTCTAAAAGATAACGATAAATTTAAATATGAAGTAATTGCAGGTAGTAGAAGGCTAAAAGCATGTCTCGGTGCCGATATCATGATGAAAGCAATAGTAGTTGACGTACCCGATATTGAAGCCGCTACTATTCAAATCAAGGAAAATGAACAGCTTGGGCTTTCCGAATATTCAAGAGGTATGTCTTTTGCTAAATTAAAAGAAGACGGTAAACTTACTCAGGATCAACTATCCGATATTGCGGGATGCTCAAGAAAAAAGATGCAAAGCCTGTTATGCTTTGCCAAGGTTTCTAAAGATATCTGGAATGCGGTAGGTAATATGAGTAAGGTTTCGGCTAGATCTGCCGAGACTATCCTTGCTCTTTATAAAAAATCGGACGATCATAAAAAAGCACTTATCGAAATTGCCGAAGAAATCAGAAAAGGTGCAGGTAGCGTACGTATTGAAAGAATGATAAACGAAATTTTAAACGGTAGTTTTAGGGATGAGGAAGAAGAAGTTATAGCCGGTCATAACGGCAACACTATAGCAGTTTGGAGAAAAGGCGGAATATTCTTCTCTAAAAATATCAACTTCAATAAACAGAAGTTAAACAAATTGCTTATGGAGTTTTTTAAAGATGAATAATTAAACACGAAAATGGAGTAAGAAATTATGGAATTTACTCAAGTTAAGCAAAAACAAAGCGCAATAGCGGAATTCTCAGAACATCCTTTATCTTCTTTATTTTTTGAATATATTAATATTCTAAAGCAACATCACTTTCTTAAAGAAGCAGAGGATTTACTAGCTATTACAAAAGAATATTATTTACCTGAAAATCGTAATATTATTACTAAGATTATAATTGAAATGCAAAGGGCGGCCGTTTCTGATAAGAAAAATAAGTTTGAGCAATTACTGGAGCAATTACAAAATTAATGTTATTATCGACTAAACTCGGAGTCTTTATATGATCAATTCAAATCACGGCAAAACCTATAATAGTTTTGCGGAACATCCGCTTGCCCCGTTATATTTTAAATACATAGATATTTTAATAGCTAAGGATTTAAATCAGGACGTACAACGCTTGTTGGATATTGCAAACAGTCCCTTAACAGATGAAAATATTAAAATTATAGCCGAAATAGTAGCAAGTATGGAAATGTTGATTAAAGACGATTATAATGAATTTAGTGAGCTAGAGGAGTTATCCGGTAATCCGAACTAACCCTTTATAATTAAACTGTTTGAACACTCTATGTAGAGATAGAGTGTTCAAGATTCGGTGATTTATATTATTCTTGTTATTTTTAAACAGACCTCATAAAGTAGGTCTCTAAGATTACCGTTAGCTTTGCAGGTTATACCTGTCCTATCGTACATAGGCACGATTTGTAACTCACCTAGTACATGCTCGGGGTGATCAATAAAATATTCATTCATAGGTTTTGTATCTTTCCCTATCGTAATATTTTTAGTGATGAGCCATTTTATAGAAGTTTTTGCTTTCTGTAAAAAGACGATATCAACGGTTACTTTAGCATTAGCAAACAAATTATCGGGTAGCCTATATGCCGCCAGCATACTTACTCCCTCTTCATTGATAATATTTCTTGCGTGGTCTTTGACATTATCAAGGAAGAATTGCGGGACTACCATTGCTATAATACCCTTATCTTTAAGTATTTTAGCAGATTTTGCAACAAACCAGTGATGAATAACTAACCCTGATAAGTCAGGGTAGAAAATATCGTTTATTGATTCCCTACCGTACGGCGGATTTGAAATAATCAGATCGTATTTTTTCTTACCGAAATAAGCGGTTTCAAAACCCGAACATATTAAATTAATTTCGGGATGTTTGTTGACTAAGATATTACAGGTGACGCGGTCGATTTCTATAGCATCCACATTACTTGCCCGTCTTATTTTCAAGGGCATATTATCTAAAAATATACCCGTTCCTATAGCAGGTTCCAGTACCTCCCCTTTTCTAAAACCCATACGTAGTAAAGTAGTCCAAATAAATTTTACTAGTAATTCGGGAGTGTAATAAGCACTAGTTAAAGTCTTTTTAATAGAGCTGATTTCGTCATCGGTTAAGTAAAGCTTTAATTGTCTGTAGACGGATGGAGTAAAAATCGCTTCCCTAAGTCCTCCCCAACCGGTATATTGACTTAAAATATCGCCGTTAATCCTAGACTTATTGCCGTTATCGGCTAATGCGGCTAATACTTCAAGGTTTCTTTTTATTCTTTCTTCTAGCATCTTAATACCTCAAGATTTTAAATGATTAAAAACACAGGACAATCCTGTAAATGAAAGCAAAATGCTTTCATTTCTTGAGGTGTGCAAAAAGCGTAAGCTTTATTAAAACTCAAGGCGCGCCCGAAGGGCGGCGGAGCGTACCCTTGAATTTTAATAAAGGTGAAGCTACTAAAATCTATCTTCCTAACTCGGTATATTTTTATCGTTTTCTAGCAATCTTGGCATATTCATGGTAATATCTGCATTACCTGTAACTTAAGCAGTTAAAACAAAATAATGAAAAAAGAACCTCAGGATACCGTTAATAAATCGCTATTATTAAATTGGCTATCCTCAGCTGACGAAGATCTTCCGGTCGAAGAACTAAATAAGTGGCTTACTGCCAAAACTGACGGCAGATATACTATTGTTAAATATGAAAAAGAGCAGTTTTGAGTTATATTAAATTTAAAACGACAATAATTATAAAAATAAAAAAGTGGCTCATAACCTTGGTAACATTGAATTCAACGAACAGTTTTTAAAAGCCTTTGATTTAATGCAGTCGACAAGTCTCAATGTTTTTATTACCGGTAAAGCAGGAACGGGTAAATCAACGCTGTTAAATCATTTTAGAAGTAACACCGAAAAACAAGTTGCGGTGTTAGCTCCTACGGGTACTGCCGCAGTGAACATCAAAGGCCAGACCGTTCACTCATTCTTCAAGTTTAAACCTAATGTAACTCTTGCCTCAATTAAAGCAGGTAAAAATTCAAGCGATACTAAAAAAGAAAATATCTACAAAAAGCTTGATATAATAATCATTGACGAGATCTCAATGATTAGAGCCGACTTACTCGACTGCATAGATAAATTCCTGCGTATTAACGGTAAAAAGTTCGATCAACCTTTCGGCGGGATACAAATGATATTTATAGGCGACTTATATCAATTACCTCCCGTAGTACCGTCATCGGAAAAACAGATTTTTAAGTCTCAGTATACTACCCCTTATTTTTTTAGTGCTAAATGTTTTCAGGGTCTGGATATGGAGTTTATCGAACTTGATAAGATTTATAGGCAAAGCGATGCAAAATTTATCAATATTTTAAATGCAATCCGTAATAATTCGGCTACTGATGAGGATATTAATATAATTAATGAGCGTTATGATGAAAGTTTTGAGCCTAATATCAATGATTTCTATATCTATCTGACTTCTACCAATACTAATGCCGAATTACTCAATTCTCAAAGACTTAGTAAAATCAAAGCAAAAGAATATATTTTTACCGGAGTAATCGAAGGTAATTTTGCTAAAGAGCAACTTCCGACCTTAATTGACCTTAAATTGAAAGTCGGAGCACAGGTAATGATGCTCAATAATGATTCGGGCGGGCGTTTTATTAACGGTACTATCGGTAAAATAATCTCTATCGATAAGGATGATGAGATACCTAAACTAATAATTTTACTAGAAACCGGTAAGAAAGTTAGCGTTGCTCCTTATACTTGGGAATCCTATCATTTTTATCTTGAAGGAAGTGAGTTAAAATCAGGTATCACCGGTACTTTTACGCAGTATCCCGTAATGCTTGCTTGGGCAATTACTATCCATAAAAGTCAAGGCAAAACTTTTGATAAAGTTATCCTAGATATAGGAAAAGGTACTTTTGCCCACGGTCAGATGTATGTTGCTCTTAGTAGATGCACATGCCTAGAAGGGCTTGTTATCAAGAAAATGATTGCTAAAAAACATATATGGATGGACTGGAACGTAGTTAAGTTTGTTACCGACTATCAGTATAAAAAATCAGCACAAGAATGCCCTACCGAAGATAAAATTAAAATAATAGAAAATGCTATCAAAAACCGATTAACCCTTAACATTACTTACTTAAAAGCCAAAGATGAGAAATCCTCTCGATTAATTCAACCGACTTATATCGGAGAAATGCTATATTTAGGTAAAACCTATACGGGGATTCAAGCCTTTTGTCTTAAGAGGCAAGAGAGCAGAGTATTTAAGGTAGATAGAATACTGGAAATTAGTTATCATTCTGAAAATTAATATATTATAATCAACATTACATAAGCCGTTAAGTATGCAATTTATAGACGGAAAACAAGATGTGACTGGATTAAAGACCATTTATTATATCTTCAGTATCACGATGAAGAGTGGGGAGTACCGATATATGACGATCATAAGCTATTCGAACTATTGGTGTTAGAATCCGCAGAGGCAGGTTTAAGCTGGCTTACGATTTTAAAGAAACGTGAAAATTACCGATTAGCCTACGATAATTTTGATCCCGAGAAAGTTGCTTGTTATGATTCTAAGAAAGAAGAAGAACTACTGATGAATGCAGGGATAATAAGAAGCAAAGCAAAAATTATCTCTTCCGTACAAAATGCTAAAAAGTTTCTTGCAATACAAAAACACCACGGCTCTTTCAGTAATTACATCTGGAACTATGTTGATCATCAACCGATTTTGAATAATTGGAATACTTCTGAAGAAGTCCCGAGCAGAACTGATTTATCGGATGCTATCTGCGCAGATATGAAAAACAGAGGCTTTACTTTTATCGGCTCTAAAATCATCTACGCCTTTATGCAAGCTATAGGTATGGTTAACGATCACCCTTCTTATTGTTTTAGACATCATAAAAATAATGCCGGATAGTTTAAATTTGAATATTTTGGATTAATTGTTATTATAAAAAGCGAATATAAATTCTTGTTTCTTTTAAATACCTATAAACATCTTAAGCTTATGAATGATAAAACCGCTACGCTGCCAAAAAATACTATCTTAAATTTTCTATATTCTGCAGATCGGCAAGTATCGCTGGAATTACTAGGTAATTGGCTTGAGAAACATACGGAAGGTAGATACAGACTAGTCGACACTCATCAATATAGAGAAAATACGGATAATAATAAGCATCTTGCTAATTGCGCATGACGGATAAACCTAAACTTACTTTGAATACTTCTAAGCTAAAGCTAAATACCGGCTCTAAATCCTCGGGCAATACCAAAGGTTTTAAGCAAAACACGGAAAACAAGAGCAATAAGGAAAATTTAATCGGCACAAATTATGCTTCGCCGAATAGAGATTTGAAGAATAACGCTGTAAAAGCAGGCAACTCTACTACCCAAGCAGAAATATTAACTCCCGAAGAATATTCCGCAATACTTAAATATTTACAAAACACCTATCCTAAATGTTTTTCTGCCGGAGCGACGCCGTTACCTCTCGCGGTAGGCACTCATAAGCAATTACTTGCAAGCGAAGGGTTACCTTTTGCCAAAGTAAAAATAAGAAGATTTTTAAAAAGATATACCGGAAGTAAGAAGTATCGCCAAAATCTTATCATCGGTAACCCGAGGGTTGATCTTCAGGGCAATCAAATAGGCACGGTAACCGAAGAAGAGATTAATTACGCAAAGTGGACAGAGGTAAAAAGAGAAAAGCTAAAAAAGGCAAATCACGATTCCCTTATTAAAAAGGCACTGGAGAATCCAGTTATTGCTCAGGAGTTTTTATCGGAATATTTGCCTGATGAATACAAAACCTTAATTGATCTATCTACGATAAAACCGGAGAAAGAAACATATATTGAAGAATCACTTAAGACAAAACTTAGCGATATGGTCTTCTCCGTGCAAATGCACGATAAAACCGAAGATAAAACAAATAATGCTTTTATCTACGCACTCGTTGAGCATCAGTCTTATTCTGACTACTGGATTGCTTTCAGACTTCTTAAATATTCTCTTCTTTTACTTGAGAGACATGCAAGCGGGAAAAATAAATTACCGGTCATTCTACCGCTCGTTATATATAACGGCAAAGCTAAATATAAAGCTCCTAAAAATATATTCGAGCTATTTGCTTATCCGGGTATCGCAAGAAAAACAATAACCGAGAATTATAATTTGATCGATCTGCAGGCAATGGACGATCAAGCAATAGATTACGGGAAGCATTTGAGCTTTCTGCTCTATACTATGAAACACATTCACGAGCGAGATACTCTTGCCGTGATCAAGGATGCTATGAGTCGTTGCTCTCGGGCTATTGTGATCGATAAGGAACAGAATTATATTCTAACTAGACTGATTTTATGGTATAGTGATTCCAAGGTTCCGGAAAAGTCAAAGCATTTATTGGAGCAGTTAATTGTAGATAATTTACCTAAAGAAGAGGCAAATAATATTATGAGAACTATTGCAGATTCATATATTGAAGAAGGCTTTAACAAAGGCATTATGCAAGGTATGGCAAAAGGTGAAAACAAAAAGACCATAGAAATAGCCAAGAACCTACTTTCTCAGCAAATCGATACTAAGACTATTTCTGCCGCTACCGGTTTAAGCTTGGATGATATTCAAAAACTTATTTAACTATCAACGTTTTTATTTAATATTTATGAAATACAACAATTACGGCTTTGCTAGAGAATCCTCTACTTATTACGATGAAGGTTTAAGAATTTATATGCTCTCTATTTATCGTAATATGGCTATGGCTCTAAGTATATCGGCATTGGTAGCGTACATAGTCGGCAGTAGCGAGCAGTTAGCAATGATGTTATTTTCTACTCCTCTTGCCTATGCGGTCATGTTTGCGCCGCTAATCTATATTTTTTTCTTTAGCCGTAATTTAATGAGTATGAGTAAAGAACAGGCTATGTTGCACCTTGGAATATTTGCCGCTCTTAACGGCTTATCGCTAGGTAGCATATTTCTTGTATATACGGCGGCAAGCATTGCTAAAACATTTTTTATTACCGCTTCTACTTTCGGTGCAATGAGTCTATATGGATATAGCACCAAGAAAGATTTAACGGGTCTCGGTAGTTTTGCTTACATGGGATTAATAGGTTTAATTATTGCTAGCCTAATTAATGTATTCTTACGTTCTGCTGCCCTTGATTTTGCAGTCTCTCTGATCGGGGTAGGTATATTTACCGCTCTTACCGCTTACGATACGCAGAAGCTCAAATCAATTTATTACGGTATGAACGGTAGTGCAGCAAGAGCAGGTAATATTGCCGTATACGGTGCGCTGACTTTATATCTTGATTTTATCAATCTCTTTACAATGCTGCTGCACTTTGTAGGCGTAAGAAAAAGTGACTATTAATAAACTACGTTTAGCATTCATTCTATAGTCTTTACTAATTTACAGAATAAATTAACCATCTCGAGTTGTTCTGTATTACTAACCGTTGTTTCTAGTAAAGAGGGGCTATAAGTCACTATCGTCATGCATTGCGCTCGAGATACGGCAACATTAATACGATTTTTATCAAATAAGAACTTCATTCCCCGTGCAGATTCGTTAGCATTACTGGCGCACATGCTTAAAAATACGATAGGAGCTTCCTGTCCTTGAAACTTATCGACACTACCGACTTTAGCTTGCTCTCCTAATGCCGCTTTCAATTTATTCACCTGATAATTATAAGGCGCGACAAATATCATATCGCTCCAATCAATAAAACGCTCTTTGCCGCTCTTATCGCTAAAAACACGTCCTATTAGTTGCCTTGCTAATAACACGATTTGTTCGACCTCTTCTTCACTTGCCTGTGTATTACCCTCATGAAAAACCGGCACGGGGATCACGCCCGCTTCCTTATTTAAAATTCCTTGGTATTCGGCAGGCACTTTTATGCATTGGCGATCATTATCTGAGGCCGATGCAAGTTTTCCCTCGTAAATTGAATCACTGATGAATTGATTAACGGCAGAATGCATACGGTAGGTTGTTCCAAGAAAAACACCCATTGACTCGGATACGGTAGGCGTTGTATGTAGTAAATACTCTAATGTCGACAAACCGCTACCTTCAGGATGACTTCCCTGTGACGGTTGACCTAGTTGCATTTGGTCACCCATTAAAACAATATTTCTAGTAGAGCGACTCATTGCAATCAAATTAGCAACGCTTACTTGCCCCGCTTCATCAATAAAAAGATAATCAAATGCATTCTCTAAATCGTCTCGAGCAAAACCCCACGCCGTTGTACCTATTACGCAACTTGGCTGTAAACTATGCGCTATATCTTCATTCTTATAAATATGGATACCGAGCTTAAGTAACGTTTCATCCGTATTTTTTGTACAAGCAAAATAGCCGTTAATTGCCTCTTGTTGACAGTACTCTGCCGTATTAATCAAAAGATGGTTAATTGCCTTATGGCTGTTAGAGGAAATTCCTATTTTTTTACCGAGCTTTAACAATGCGGCTATAACGTGTTTGGCGGTATAAGTCTTACCCGAACCGGGCGGTCCTTGAATAGTTAAATAGCTGTTATCTAAGCAGCTTACCGCTTGTATTATTTCCGATAATCGTGACGAAGGATCGTGGCTTATTATAGGTTGACCTGATTTATGACCCGTAATTCGCGGATTATCACGCATTAGAAAGTCGATAATTGCCGTATTAACAAGATCGCCTCGTAAGAAAGCCTCGGCCTGTTTTGTTATTGCCTCGGGGATCGGTTTAACCGGTACATTCTCGTCAGGAATCAAAGTAATAACCTTATCTAACTCTTGACTTGCTTGTAACGCGATTAAACCTTTATCCAAAAAAGGTTCTTCTTTTATAACTTTAACGTTTATATTCTTGCCGTTGGCTTGAGCTTTACCGAGTACAATATATCTTTCACAAATACCTTTAAATTCCTGATTAGAATCAAACGCATATTCATATATGAAGTTTCTAGATTTAGGCATCTGTTTATACGGCGGTTTATCCGTACGTATACAATATGCTAAACAATCTATATCGTAGATCAATTCCTCATCGCTTAAACCCATACGATCAAATAATCGCCAATACATCGGTTTCTTCTCACGCCGGTGGAATTCTAGTACCCAACCAAAAATAGCATGTACTTCGGCACTTTTTATATCGCCTTGATCTTTTAGTACAACAGCCTTTTGTAGCAACGTTTCTCTTAATTTAATACGTTCGGTTATTGTCTCTTGTACTTCTGGTTCTATTATTTCCGTTTTACCTAGATAAGCTATACCGTGTTCTTTTTGTTGTAATCTTAACCAATCAACCAATTCTTGCGTTGAATTACAATCGTCTATATTATACCGGCGTATCGCATTTAATATTTTTGATTCCTCCCAATTGTCGCCGTCAGGATCTTCTCTCCATCTTTCATATACGACAACCGAATCCCCGCCTGAACCGACCTCGGTTGACCTTTTATCTCGATAAAGACGCTCGACATTTTTAATTGAGTATCGGGGTTCTCCTAATAACAAACTACCTTTAACTACTTTATATAAATCAATAAATACTTCATTACGCAGAAGCTGATCGACTTCATATTCACAAATACCGTAACGTCCTGCTAATTTACGACATGCAGCAATTTCATAGTTAGCGTAGTGATAAATATGCATGGTAGGATCCTGTAACCAACGATCATAAGCCCAATCAATAAAAGCTTTAAAAGTTATTTTTTCTTCCTCTTTGTTATGCGCCCAAAAATCTTTATATTGAAGCACTCCGCTTTGATCAAAATAACTAACACCCCATAAATACTCTAAACCTCCGTCTTCCAGAGGAAAGCCTTCGATATCAAAATAAATATCTAACGAAGAAGCGGGAGGAAGTAATGTTAGACCGGTTTTCTTATTAAGTTCATGCGGTAAAATCCGGTATAAAGGAGTATCCTTACCTATACTGTCTTTTTGTATTTTAGCTTGAGTTTTTAATCTTGCTAATACCTCATTATTAATGCCTTTAATAACTTTGGGGTCGGTATCGATTATTTCTTGTACGGTATAAATGCCTGATTTGTTAAGTTTTTTAATTTGACTCTTGGTTATCGTAGCAATCAGACATAAATGATCTGCCTGTTTTAACAAATCTTCGGCATAATTACTCCAGCGTCCCCAATTATTAGAATCGGCAGGGTTTGGAACATCAAAAGCGGAAAAATTTTGATGTAACCGTAAGAATCGTAATTTTAAATTTTCATAATAATAAAAATAATCATTTGTTAATAAGCGTTGATTATTACCGTTACCTAGTGCCGCTACTATATAATCCGGTCTTCTTCCTTGCAATGCCTCTAGCATTTCGGCATAACAACATAATTGCACCGCAACATACGGTTTTAAAGTTTTTGCCAGCTTAGTATCCCAAACCTCATAATAAAAATCACCGAAACGACTTTTACCTTCTACTTTTACTAAAAAATCGGCATATCCCGTAAACGGCAATAGCGATAAGGCGGCTTGATAAATAACGTCTGCTCCAGATTGCATAGCGGCAAGAGTATCTTGTGCTGCATTCGAGCCTTTGGCAATTTGTACAATATTGAGATTTTTTTGAAGAAAAGAATTTAAGACCTCGGTTTCATGTAAAGCTCCTCGTCTTTGTAGCAGAACCATCATCTCATCAGGCGAATCTACAAAAGACAACAGCTCGGGATTAATAAGCATCGAATGCTCCATCCAAGATGCAAAAGGACTATCCATGTACAAAGTCAAGTCTGAAGGAGAGTAAATTAATTGACCTGCTTCAATGTACATAACAATCAATATACTTAAATTTATTTAAGACATTTATAGCCGAAAGTATGCTATATGGAAATCATCATTATTAATATAATTCTATATAATTAGAAGAATTTCTAATTATATAGAGCCATTAAAGCTTTTTAAATCATCTAACCTTTGGGTTATGGCCTGTCTCAATTTCTCAGTTTCTAACCTTGGATCTTCAAACCAATCGGTTGACCAGATCCTATACAAATACCAACCTAATCCTTCTAAAATTTCTTGTCGCAATCGATCACGATCACGAGCTGAACGTGATGAATGGTAACCAGCTCCATCACATTCTATCCCCATTATAAAACCGTGCGGCCAGTCTGGATGCTTAACACCGATATCTATAGAAAATCCTTTAACACCAATCTGCGGAAAAGCCTCGCATCCAATAGACTTAATTTGCTCGATAACATGTTCCTCAAATTCCGAATCAGGTTCTTGCCTAGTGTAGTTACCACCTTCAAGTATACCGGATGCGGCATATTCTAACCAACACTTGAACATATAAACTCCAGGATTTCCATCTTTTTCAATTTGAATATCTGCAGCAGTCATAGAAGAAAAGGTTACAATTCTCTCTTTTGCTCTGGATAACAAAACATTCAAACGTCGTTTACCTGCTATACCGTTTATTGGCCCAAAACGTTGCATAACACGAGCATCTGCTTTTTCCGGTCCATAAACTGTACTTATAAAAATGACATCTCTTTCATCACCTTGCACATTTTCCAAATTTTTGATAAAAAATGGTTCTAACCCGTCTTTTTCTTGTTCCCATTTATCAATATATTCTTTTACATGTTGATGTTGCTCTCTAGCATACTCTATTTCTTCTTGAAGCAAATCACGTTGTTTTTTATTAAGCGATACCACTCCTAAAGATTTATCCGGGTCTTTTTTCATAAAATCAAGAATAGAATCAACTACTATCTTTGCTTCTTTAGGATTACTGCCGCAAGAATAGATACCATCTACTTTTGTATAATACACCCCCATTTTTGGACAATTATCTTGTGCAGCTGGAAAAACAACAAGATCTTCATTATAAACATGCTTATTAGAAAAAGATATAAGTCCCGGATGCTTTGAACGATAATGCCATCTGAGACGCCTTATTGGTTTAAATGAGAGGTTAGCCATCTCTAAAATTGATTCTTCTGTAACTTTGTAATCTTCATCCATTTCATCATCTTCTACCATCGTGCGAAAAAAACTAGTAGGAGATAGTTGGTTTGTATCACCAACTATCATAGCTTGTTTAGCACGAACTAACGCTACAATTGCATCTTCTGGCGGCATTTGTGAGCCTTCGTCAATAATTACCAAATCAAATTCGATGGCTTCTTTAGGTAAATATTGGGCTACGGCTAGTGGAGACATTAACCAGCATGGTTTTAATTCCAGCAAAGATGAAGTTGCTTTTTTTGTAATACTTCTAACTGGAAGATAGCGTTGTTTTTTAGATATTTCACTCTTTAGTAAAGCCATTTCCGTATAATCACTTTTTCTGCCATAACCGCACCCGCTAGGAGGGCAAGCTTGGTAAAAGAGCTTGCTTCGTAAACTCTGTCTTGATAATTCAATAATTTTACGATCCGCGTCTTGTAAATCTTTTCTTAAAAAGTTTAGAGTAGTACCATTATAAGCAGTAAGTATGTTACCATATTCAGCATAAACCTCTCGCACCATCTTATGCATTATCATAGCCTCAACAACATTACACAGACTATTATTGACTTTTTTAGAAAAAAGTATCGCATCAATAAACGACTGATATCCTTCTGGGATGAGAGTATTCTTTATACCAAGAAATCTGGAGTAGGCAATCAACCCACTTTTATCTTTTGCAGCAAGTCTCATAAATTCAGCAAATTCAATATAAGATTTATCTCTCAACCATTCTTCAGGTGATGTTTCTGTTTTTTCTGATAAATCTTGTAAAGAAGAATAAGCTTTATGATTTAAGTCTACAATCTCTGATATAATTAACTTTAATTCTTCCAATACTCCCCTTTTCATACAGTATAAAAAGAAGTTTTTATCAGATTCATTTAATTTGATAAGGCTCTGAGCAAGCAATAAACTCGCTTGCAATCTATCCTCATTTGTCTCCTCTGCCTGAAATGAATCAGTAAGAATATCTTCCAAATCTTTATTGTTTCTTAAGACCTCTTTTGTTCGTAATAAATGTTCAAACCCTGTACAGAGGTCAATAATTTCCTCTCTCATAGTTTCTTCTGGTTTTACAAGTATTACCTTAAGCTCTTGCAAGTACTTAATGTCAGCTTTACATTCTTCAACAGTTTGTTCAAAACAGTTTACATGCTGTTCTATATCTGCCAGTTTTAAATTAGATATTTCTTGGCTAATATATTTATATTCTGTTATTTGTAAGCTTTGAATTTGGTGGATATTTTCATATTTTAGAAAATTATTTAGTTCTAAATAATCTTGTCTAGAGAACATTTGATCAACACTCTGAAAGAAATCTATCGCTTCTTGAACAGAATAAAAATCAGTATCAATTCCATCAAAATGTAATCCTAGAATGTTTTTAAGTGTCTCATTCTCTAAGTAATTTTTTAAATCTACGACCCACTGGCTTAAATCTTTTAGCTTGCCTACACTATCTGATTTATCAAAATTATTACTTTTAACCACTGATCGGTAGAATTTTTGTGCTTTTCTGTAATTAGAATTTAAAAAAGAAAAAGTATGAGAATTAGATAAAATAGAAGCATGTTTTGCTATTATTTCTGATCCGGGCAAAGAATCCAAAATAAAACAGTCGTTAAGAGAATCTCTACGTTCTCTTAACGCTAAGCCTTTCTTTACCTGGTTAGCAATAAATATTTGAAAAGATATATCGTTCAGTTTTTCATGTCGGAATACTAAAGCCGTCCTAGAAAATCCTGAAAGAAGCTCGATAACTTTAAATAGATCAAAAATTGAAATATTCAAAAATATTTCTGATATTTTTAGCACATGATGAGATATACATTTAACTGTAATAATATCATCCAATAATTTTTTATTTTTAGTAACCACTTCTTGTAAGACTTGATCATGTAATGAATTTATTTCATATTTATGCAATAATTGCTTGATTAATTTCAATTTCTCTAAAGTACACGTGTTTAATTCACCATTAACGTGCTGTAAAATCTTATCTCTATTTGTCCTCCATGATTCTGCAGTGTTTAAATAGTTCTTAACTATTTCAATCTTTTCCACAGATGCAAGTTTTGTTGCAACTTCTATATCACTATGTGATATAAAGCTAGGTAAAGCTTTAATAATTTGCTCAATCTCTTTTAGAGTTTCTACTTTTATTGAATGATCAGCTTTAAAACTAAGTAATCGTTGCCGTATTTCTGATAGCTCAAAAAATAACTTCCCTGTTTCTTCTGCACATGCGATAAGTTCATCTGCCATAAAACGGTCAATATTCGGTAGTCTTATAATATGCCAATAGTCAGGATTATTTAATGCCTCAAGCCATGCATCTTCGATCTGTTTGCACTTAGATAAAATGTGGTGCAAATCATTTTTGTTCTTTATATCTGGTATGTAATATTTTTTAATATTTTTGTCTAAATTATCAATAATGTCGTTAAACTTAATACTACAACCCAGAATATGATGAATAGTAAAATCAGTTGTGCCATAAGTTGTAGATAGCGTATCTACATAATACTTCAACTTATCCCTTGCTTCTTTAAATCGTTTTATTTCATGATCTAACTCACTAGAATTAAGACATGGATCCATCTCAATTCTATCTCTAATAGATGAAATTACCACCTCTTTACTTGCACGATTTGCTTCCAACGTTAATAAGAAATTACCAAGTCCAAAAGCTTCTAATCTAGATCTAACTACTGCAAGTGCAGCGGATTTTTCAGCTACAAATAACACTTTCTTACCAGTAGCAAGTACAGAAGCAATGGTGTTTACAATAGTTTGAGATTTTCCTGTTCCAGGCGGTCCTTCAACTGCCAAATTTTTTCCGTTGACTATATCAACAATTGTACTAAATTGTGAGGCATCAGCATCGGTAATAAGGTATGGTACCCTATTCTCTATTTCTGGTTCATCTACGTTATATTCTTCAGCAAAAGGAGGAAGTGTGCTATATTGTAAGTTTGATCCACCAAGCAAGCTTGAAACAATAGAGTGGCTAGTAAAGTCATAGCTATTTGTGTCTAGGTCATTATACATTGCAAGTCGCGCAGAAGGAAATACACCAATTGTTACCCAACGCCTTATATTCCAAGTTATATCCTTTGGTTTTTGTTTTGCCAAATCTTTGAAATACTCTTCTAATTGCCCTGTGTATTCTGGTAGTATTATACTAAGCTCTGATCTTAATTTTTCTGCTAGAATTTTATTTTCTTGTGGTTCTGCTTCATCACAGCCAACCCAGAATTCTTGCCCATTCTTAGTTCTTTTTCTTTCAAGCCTTAATGGAATTAAGATTAAAGGAGAAAATAAAGTAGAACTATTATTTCCATCTTCCCACTCCAAAAACCCAAAAGCAATATGCAAAACGCTGATACCAGTCTCCTCTTTCCAACTGTTTTCTTTTGTCAAAAGAGCATTTAATCGCCTTTCTAAAACATCAGGTAAAAGAAGGGTTTGTATATCTTGATTAATTTGAGCCTTGCCTTCAAAAGGTAGTTCATAATTAGTAGATATTCCATGATTTTTAGCATGCTGTTGCAGCGATAAGTTATTTTTTGTTTGCCGCAATGGCATATTCAGTTTTTGCCGCAACCTATCTTTTAATTGTCGCTCTGTTTGTGCTAAAAGCTCAGGAGCTTCATCTCTTTCATGGTTTATTGCTTCAAGCCCACTTAAATAACCTTCATCATTAATTCTTGCCTCAGTCAAAGCCTCTTGAAATTCTCTACTTTTCTCATCTTCAGGTTCCGTGCCTAAATCTGGTAGGGGAATAATTCTCATATTATTGTTTAATAGAGACTGAAACAACAACTCAGGTACACAATCAACTATACGTAAAAAAGAATTTGAACGATCAGAAAACCTGGTAGAGATTAATGGGTTTTTTCTAGTAAAATCAAGAAGTTTAAGGCGCAGGACTTCTATACGGTTATTGATTAATTTTTGAAAATCTGTCTTTAATGTAAGTTCTACACTATTATCTTCTAATTCCATGGATTTTTACTTTGTATTGTTTAGTGCTTTACTAAATTCTCACATTCAAAATTTAATTGCCTTAACAGCTGATAGCAAGTTAAAATATTGTTCATATTAATGATCAGTCTAATAGATAATACTCTACAATCTTTTTAGTAGTTGATAAAGTTGAGTTATATCTAGGTACAATAGAGCGTGATAATTATTTCTTTGATATTAAGCGATAATAACCTAAACAAAATTAAATCTTTATATGGTAACTCAACTCAGCGAGCCTTTTTAAAGAAGAGCTTAGAAATAAATTTGGGTAAGAAAGTTTGTTATTTTTTATTAATTATCTTTACTCCATTTTTTAGAAAATTCTTCTACAACATGCTCGTCTGTAAAATTTAAATAGATAGCAGTAGTTGCAAGTCTATCGTGTCCTAGTATTTTTTGCACCGTTGCGAGTGAAATATTCTTCTGCAGTGCAATTGTAGCAAAAGTATGTCTAAGAATATGAGGACTAACTGGTTTAGTTAACTTTGCTCTGTTAGCAATTTCCTTAACTATTTTTTGTACCTGCCTTGATCCTACCGGCCATTTATCATTGATAGCAAAATAATGTTCTAGTAAAGCTTGCACTCTCGGAGACATCGGCACTACTCGCTTTTTGGATTTTTTACCGTGAATACCGCCCTTACCTGTTATTCGTATAGACTTTTGCTGCCAAAGTATGTTTTCTGGAGTTAAGCTACATAATTCTGACACACGTAGCCCTGTTTCGAGTAAAGTCCAAATAATTAATTTTTCTTGTGAAGTTTTACATTCCCCGCATAATTTATCTACCTCTTTATTAGTAAGAGGTTCTCTAATGAATTGATAGGCCATAAATTGTAAAATTTCCAATAAGTTCGCTTTTGCTTTATTTTAACGAAAATAATTCGTATTTAGTTAGAGGATAGAGTAAATGGAGTAAATTGTCTATAAGCAAGGTATTATATGATATTAGAGAAGTTTTGTTGATGTTTTTTACGTTTGTGGTCAGAAGGGTTAGTTCGCGATATGGGGCGGAAGACGAATTTTTGCTGATCTTTTACTAATCCTATTAAAGTCCTACTATTCTAGAATTTGAAATAGTATATTATTATTATCTTATGTAATGTCTCAGAAACTTAAATTACCGTGGAACTTTTTATAAAGTCTATTGACATTAGTTTTAGAACAGGTTTTCTTGCTTATTACTTAGCAAAATAGAGTTTTATTTTGGAACGGCTAAATCCTGTGTTTCTGGAATTACGTCAAATAACAAATAAAAAGTTGTAACTAATGACTGCTAAGTATAAAGACGAATTAAATATCAATTGGCCACCAAAAGAAATAATTACAGCACTACAAAATTCGCAGTTATTAATTTTTTGTGGAGCTGGCATTTCTCAGGGATGTGATTTGCCTGGTTTTCGCGATTTGGTCTCTGATATTGCTAAGAAAGTGGCTAAAGAAGAATCTAAAGGTGATATATTTTGTGATAATGTACTTGAGGGATTAATAAAAAAGGAAAGGTTTGATTTAGCAATTTTTTACTTAGAGGACAGGTTAACCTTGATAGATCATCAATAATTAAGTACTTAAAAGATGATTTTGGAAGCAAATTTAATGATTATTTAGAAAAATGTAAAAGCAGCACCGGCCACGGTGAAAGTGATCCTTTAAAGCACCATAAAACAATACTTAATCTCGCACGCATAAAAAATAGTAACAATAAAATAAGACTAGTAACCACAAACTTTGACAATTTGTTCGAATTAGCGCAGCGTGAACTAAAGATAGATGAAAAAGCTTCTATAATTCCTCATTCAGCTACACCATATAGATGGTCTGGACTTATAAAAATACACGGCTCTTTGCAATACAATGAAACAGACTTAAAGTATAATCAAAATGATCATAGTGAAGAACTAGTGCTATCTTCAGCAGATTTTGGTAGAGCCTATCTAAAAGAAGCCTATGCTGCAAGATTCATTACAGAACTATTCAATCATTTTAATGTGCTATTTATTGGATATAGCCTCAGCGACCCAGTGTTAA
Organism: Candidatus Trichorickettsia mobilis; assembly: GCF_034366785.1. Classification (NCBI taxonomy): domain Bacteria; kingdom Pseudomonadati; phylum Pseudomonadota; class Alphaproteobacteria; order Rickettsiales; family Rickettsiaceae; genus Candidatus Trichorickettsia; species Candidatus Trichorickettsia mobilis. Next base: position 8,893 of record NZ_CP112938.1, on the reverse strand, counting down.
AGTATATTGTTGATGCTTATGCTGTTGATATAAAAAACGATAATAAAAACGCTAAAAAGGCTTACATTTTGTTACCAGAATCAAATAATAAGAATGAGGGTTTATATCTAAGTGGAGTTACAGTATTCAATTACTCGAACAAAGAAGGTGATCATAAAGGACTTTATGATCACCTAAATATTTTAACCGAAATAAATTCAAACCTATATGAAAAGAATGAAAAAATTAGACAGCTAAAAAAGTATACTGATGATCAAGATCAACAGGCGCTTTTAGAAATGCATTTTGCCACTGATCCAAAAATTATATCATTTTTCTTTAAATGGGACAGCAAAAAACCTGAGACTATAGCAGATATTAAGTGGCTAGAGCATTTTGCAACAAAAAAGATGGGGCTGCCTGTAATTAACGAAGATTCTACTTCTATAGAATCCATCGACACTCACCTCTTAATATCTGGTTGGTTATGTCAACACATATACAAACCTGAATTGATAGATTGGATATTCAAGAATAACGGTATTCTACATCCTATATTACATGCAAGATTGTCTCAAGAATTAGGCAATTATACAGATAGTCCGTACTATGATATAATTTCTCTATTACTAAATAACATTGTCTATAAAAATAATAATAGAAATATTTTGAATGGATTAAATAATGAGATCAGAAAATTAAAATCTATACCTATTGGGTTAAAATTAAGAATATTAGACGCGCTAAAGCCGCAAATAATTATTAAATATAATAATTATCAAAAAATAAAACATGAAAAGCCTCAAGATTTTCTTAGAATGATGTGTTTAGAAATAAATTCTTATGCCATTAAAGAACTTAACAAATCATTGACAGATGCAGATATGATTGCTGATGTTGCTCAAGAATTAGTTATTTTATTAAAACAATATTGTGATATTGCAGTCTTGCTTAATCCTGATAACTATAAACCTTATAATGTAATGTCTCATATTAGCAATGACGATGATCAAGCTAACATGCGGTACCAGCTTAGTTGTCTAGTACAATTATTACGCAATAGTACGAAATCTTTGATAACAAAAAACTCACATAAAGGATTATCCTTGGTAGAAACGATGTTAGATGACGGAATTAATAATAATTCTTATGCCGTATTTATTCGACTTTCTTTGTACTTATTAAGTGATAATACAGAAAGTGCGGATCAAAGAATCGCATTACTATGGCGATATAGACAAGGTTGGTTTTATGAAATAGACTGCAAGCAAGAAGCTGGTGATTTTGTAAAGAATATTTGGCCTAACCTTAGTCATGAGTGGCAAGAGAAATTTTGGAATGCGATACGTGAAGATATTAAAAATTCTATTTCCAATAAAACTAATATAGCAAAGGATATATGCCACAGAATATCTTGGGTAGGAGCGCAACCAGATATACCTGAAGATATCAAGAAGTTTCTTTTAAACAACTCTTATGAAGCAGACTCTGATATCTTTAGAGATACTAATTACCAGAAATGTAAGAGTGTTGTATATCCCGATATTTATAACAAGGAAGTGGATTATAATGAATTCATAGGATATAACGTAGAGCAACATATCGCCTTATTAAATGAAGCAAAAGACGTTAACGATCGCTTTTATCAACCTAATAATTCTTCTGTATTATGGAATCAATGGGTAGGTAAAGATTTTAACTCAGCTTTCCAAAAATTAATAGAAATTACAGAAAAAGAGTTTTATCAAAAAGCGTGGAACTACTTAATACAAGGTATTAATCTTGAAAATGAAAATCTTGATCTTCTACAATTTATCACTACACTAGATTCCTTCGATAGTAAAAATTTAAAATTACTGACCAATAATGTAGCTTCATTATTAAGTCGTCTTAATAAAGATAAAACACCAACTATCTGTGAAGATACATTTATTAGTCTATTTTATAAACTTCTTCCTTACACTGTAGAAACTAACTTAGTTAATCATGATAGTACTTTTTCATTTAGTGATAAACAACAGCTAAGATATTATGAAGACGCCCTTAATCATCCATATGGAAACATCGCTATTGCTTTGATCGAGTTTATGATTAATAAAAGCGGCGGTAAAGGGAGTAATGTACCTCAATCTTTTATTAGTTACTTCAACAACTTATTGAAAGCGGCCAAAGATAAAGAGTGTATAATTTATGCAAATACAATTTTGACAAATAATTTGTATAATCTGTACGTACTAATACCGCAATGGACTGAAGAAAATGTTATACCTTTACTAGAGTGGTTACCTTCAAATAAAGAAAAAGCGTATAATACCTATCAATATTGGTACTCTTACCTTTTGGATTTAAATTTAACAGAAGAACTAGCTAAAAAAATTGCTCAAGCTTTAAAAGATTTACTTAAGACTGAAAATTTAGAATTGTTTGATGATTGCTATATAAAAGAACGATTAATCGATCTAACTCTCTTTATGTATAAAAAAAAGCATATTGAAATATCAGATATAGCATCTTATTTACAAAAGTACAAGAAAGATGTCCTTGACGTTATTAACAAAAACAATATTAACTTGCAAGATTATGATTTTTACAAAAAAGTTACAAATTATTTAAATTTATCTAAAGATAAAAGTAGTAAAGAATTTAAAATAATATCTCCTATACTAGCTCAAATTTTTGTTAAGCTCTTAATTTCTGATGTTAATTGCTCTGTTATTAACCAAAAAGACTGGGAAGAATACTGGAGTAATTACTTTGATTATATAAATCACACACATTGTATTTACGAGATAATCCAAAATGGTGAAAGTAAAAAAACAAACCTAAATATTATAGTTTTGTTACAATTTTTACATCAGATAACTGATCCTTCAGACTTATCATTAGAATATAGTAGTTTAAAAGAAATACTAGACGATATATTAAAGGTAGATGAGACGGCGGTTGATAATAATGATTATAAAAATTTACGCGCGTACGTGAGTAATTGATAACTCCGACTAAAGATTCAAGAACTAAATTGCACGGAATAAATTTTAATGATGATGTTCTTTAGTATCCGTAAAACCTCTTGCTTACTATTTCCGCACAAGTAGCAAAAAGCGGCATGTTTTTCGTATGAGTTTTTAGCTCTTTTTTTGTCTGATTTTACCCATCACCCTGCCCTGTTGAAAAACACTTGTTTTCTGGACTAGTTAGTTATTATATCAAATAAATCAGCATAAGCCTTGTGATAAAAGATCTAGCAAGTTATAGAAAGTCCGTGTTGTATACAACATATGTTGCGTATAACTAAATTCTGCAAATGTTAACTATAACTTTAGCTTGGTTTTTACTAACCTAAAACGGTTATCTGAGTTAAGAAAATTTACGATATCTGAGCGCATAGCATTCATGTCACCATGAATGCATAAGTGCGCATTTCTAAAATGAAATGAATTTGATTATGTCTTGTTTTAATAATTTATTGTGATAATTTCTAAATTAATGCGTGATGCACTTGAAATGTAGGTGTTTAATTAACTTAAATGTAGTTGCTTGATCTACGCAAGCAAACAGCTATACTTAGAGGTATTTTTATGATAAGTAGGTTTAGTTTAATATTATTTACTGCTTTGTTTTTGTTTGGGTGTGCTTCTTATAGTAAAACTGAAAAAGAATTTAATATTACAAATGTTGATAAAGAAAAATATCACAGTTTATTATTAGAATATTCTAATTTAAAAACTCCTCAAGAGTTTTCTAATTTTTTAAAAAATCCTTTGAAAAACAAAATGTTTAAAGATTATAGTTCATTCATTTCAAAATTAACAAATCAAAAAGAAGCATTAGATTTTTTAGGTGGACCTTCAAAAAAGATTATAGTTGAATTGTGCTATAATCCACAAATTGATAAAAAGTTTTATGAATTAAATGAATATTGGCAATGGGAAAAACCTGTGAAAATTAACATTCTTTTTGATAAAGAAGGTAAAAAAAATAACAAAATTCAAATTCCAACATTTTTAAACAAAGAAGAAATAATTAATTTTTAAAGCAATAAAAAATAAGTATTGTAAGATATGAAATCAATAAATGAAAATTATACAACCCCACAATTAAACATACTAAAAACTGAAAAAACTAAATTAATTAACAAAGAATTTTTTAGTAGTAAAAAAGTAGATATTATTGATTTACAACATCGAAATTATGCTAAATCTGATAATATAATTAAAATATTTGATTTATCTAATAACCAACAAACGCATTTAATTTATTCAACATTAGAAAATAAAGTTTCTGCCAATATTGTAATTAAAAATGGGAATGTTTTTAATGTACATACAGAAAATTTACCTAAAGAGTTGAAGCAAATAAATTCAACAGAAGTTTTTAACAAATTTCTTGAAAACGTTAGTATTCAAGTAAGTATTTTAAGTGATAACGAACCTAAAATTTATATTAGACAAAAATGTTACGGCGGTGGTGGAACTCAAAGTACAGGAGGAGGTTCTCGTGGTGATCGTACAGATAGTAGCACAAATAAAACAGATAATAACAAAGATAGATGTATACCTTTAGGACTTACTGGTAATATATTATGTCGTCCAAATTCTGAATGTCCTGACGGATACTCAAAAGTTCCGGGTGGTTCTGGTATTACAGTGTGTACGCCTGAAGGACAAGGTGTAAGCTCTGGTGATAGTTATGGAGGATATAACAGCAAAGGTTATCCTGTTGGTAGCGGTAGTGGTGGAGTTTATGGTTACGGCGTTTATCGTGATGACGATAGTGCTGATAGTTATGGTATTAAAAGTGACTACACTCCTGATTATAGTAATAAACTTTACAAAGGGGAATACGGCTTATTAGGAAAACTAGATGCTCAAGGAGTAACTGGGCACGGATATACTCCTCGTACACAAGAAGCACATGTTTATGATCATAACGATACTTTAATTAAAATTCCAGTTTCTCCTAAGCGTATGGCTGTGTGGTTAAATGATTTGAAAAATAATCTAGGTAGATTTGAAACTACTTTTTACGATAAAAAATGTGGTCAAGGCCTTCTTATGATCCTTATATGAAACGCATATAACTAGTTAAATTACAAGTACTGACCAAATCCGACATGAACTGCTATTTTCTTCAATTCCAACCCTAGGTTACATTTTTTTCTAAAAATAGCAAGGCTACTTTCGTGTCTTGTTTTTCCCTCGCTCAAACTCTCTAAATTTTGTTATTAAATCAGGTACCGTCAAGTTGTTGAAAGAGTTGTAACGCAATATTATATTTTAAAATTCCTGAGCGAAGTGAGGTAAGATATGATAGAACGTTATAAAGGCTATAGGTACCCAAAGTCTGTCATTGGTTTTGCAGTAAGGTATTATTTCAGGTATAAGCTTAGCTTAAGAGACCTAAGCGAACTGCTACTAGATAGAGGGATCGAGGTAAGTTACGGGCTATACGGAATTGGATTGATGTTTGAGGAGTAGTTTATGCGCAAGCAATAAGAAAACGTAAAGGGGTACCGTCAAGTTGTTTAGAAATCTTACAATTTAGCAGGAATTTTTGTCTTAGAGCCCCGATGGTATCGTTCAGAATATTAACTAAATTTTGCTATTCTCAAACAACTTGACGGTACCCATAAAGTATTACCTAACAGTATAGTATTAGGGCAGGGTTAAAGAGCTAAACTTTTACAAAATAAAGGTGAATATTATGAAGCCAGAAAAAAAGAAAACCTGGAAGATAAACATCCTACCATAGATCCGAAACCAGAAGCCATCGATCCATTACCAAGAAAAACTCTCTCTAGAGAAAAACCAGAAGTTTACGATCCTCCAATAATACCAGAAAAATCGTAAGAGTAGGTTAATACCACAAACCTATCTATGGAATCGGAAAGTAGACTGCACTGTCTGCTATATACTGATTTACGATTTAGTACACAGGTTGTTAAAGCATTTTTTGACTGTCTACAATGTTATAATTTAATGTACACAAGGCTTAGATTCAAACAACATATTTAAATGTGAGTCAGTTCTTTCAAAATAGATAGTTGTTCCTTCGGAAATTTTAAATCAACAATCAATAAGCGCTATGCGCTATTTTCTTCTATTTTTGTAATCCTGTAGCTCTTAGTCCGAAGAAAAAGACGAACTTAAAATAATGAAAAATATTTACTTATAGGTTATTTATTCACAAAAAATTAACCCTTAGGTTGTATACATAATACATGTACTTATTATGTCTCAGTACTTATCACATTAAGATCGGAGAAATTGTTATCAATTTCTAGATCACTCTCAACAAAGCTATTGGATTCCTAGGTAGCCGGTAGCTTTGACTAATATTACATTTTTGTACATTAATTATTATAAACACTTCATTCTATTATCCCTTAAATGTAGGCTATTTCATTTATAAATTATAAATTATACTTTGTAAGTTACAACATTTACCAGTTAGTTATTCTTAATTCTATTGACAATGTTTAATATAATTTATAAATTACCATTTATAAATTATAATTAATAAGGACAATATGACAGGTTACGTTATTACTCTTGCTACAAGTAAGGGTGGAGCTGGTAAATCAACTTTAGCCAGAAATATTGCAGCTCATTGGTTAAATATCGGAATGAAGGTAGCTATAATAGATGCAGACCCTCAAGGAAGCATAATAAATAGGCACAATCCTAATGGAGAATTAAGTAGTCTTATGGTAATAGCAGAACCAGAAGAAAGCGTAGCTTCTGTTATTGATGAATTAAAAAGAGAGTATAATTATGTGATAGTCGATACAGGTGGTTTTAGAAATAGAACAACTGTTAGAGCTTTGGTAGCTAGCAATTTAGCATTGATTCCATTAAAGCCTTCAGCTGACGACGTGGCTGGTGCACTAGAAACCCATAATTTAATTAAAGAATTAAATAAAACACCAGAACGTATCTCCAATCCTATTAAATATAGAATGATAATAACTATGAGTCAGCAAAATACTGTCATTGCAAGACATGTAAGAGCAGAACTAGAACAGTTGGGATATTTACTATTAAAATCAGAAATGTATCATAGAGTTGCTTACCCTGAATCAGCAATAAATGGATCTTCTCCTTGTGTTTCAGACCCAGATGGGCCAGCAGCACGAGATATAAATCAAATTATAAAAGAATTAGTTGATTATTTATAATTTATAAGTTATAAATTATAAATTATAATGAAATTATATTATATGAGCAGTAAACAATTAAATTCTATTTTAAACTTGTTACCTTCAGCTACAGCAGAAGGAGAAAAACAGCAACTAGTAAAGCAACAAGCAGCTTTTTCACCATCTAATATAGCTCCAAATAATAAAATTTTTGAAGATACCGAACGCATAGTAGCAGTCATACCTAGCACACTTAAGGAAGAAATAAAGCATTATATAAAATCTCATAAAGGAGAAACTGAACGTATTGTAATATTAAAAGCTCTAAAATTGATGGGGTTTAATGTTCCTAACGAATGGTTAATAGATAAAAGAACCACAAGATGAGTTCGAATAGTTGCGTTACAATTTTATAACAAAGCATTTCTTAAAAAGTATGTAGTATTAAGTTATAAATTATAATTTATAACTTAATACTACATCTTATCTTTACTTGTCTAAATTTAGTAGTTATCTCTGCTAATATATTTGCATACTGTCTACAATAATCCCTGCAACACCTTTAATAATAGAAACTAATAATAATATTAACAGCAGATAATATGTTTATTATAAATTATAACTTGTAAGTTATAACTATTTTGTGGACATTTTTTTGTTATGCAGAAATAAATCAGATGTAAGAAAACATTACTACACTTACTGAAACACAAAAAAACTTATTTACACTTTTGAAAAAAAATGTTATCCCTTACTTAGTATCTATTTGTTTATTAAAATATAGAATATAACGTGGCTATAAAAAAAGAAGACGCTCAAGCTTTCACTGTAAAATTCCCCAAAAGCTTAGTTGAAGAAATAGATCAAATATGCGCTACTCATTATATAACTAGAACATCTTGGCTTATAAAAGCTGCTAGAGAACTTTTAGAAAAAGAAAGAGTAGAACGCACAGAAGAAATAATTGCTAAAATAGCTAATCAAGAAAACAAAAAATGAAAAAGAAAAAATAAAAGGTGCTAAATTCAAAAAAACTTAGCACCAAGTATAGATGAAAAATATTGCCTGCCAGCTTATATTTTTATCATAATAACAATATCATTTCCTTGGTAAAAGTCAAGTTTTTTGAATTTTAAGCTCCTAATTAAGGAGTAAAAAATGCAATTCTACTTTGATCCGTCTAGAGTAGAGCACACTATTAGCAATCATTCTGATAAAACCACTAGGGTTAATAAGAATGATTCTTATGTTTCTCTACCTGGATGTGTAATTAATCATATTCTTCAAAATCAAGATTTATCAAATCTTGAAAAGATATTTCATCTTCTTGCTGATAGTTTAGCATTAATCAATTTTTATTGTAATAAACAACGGGCTATCGCTTTAGCAGCTGATTCTTGGGCAAAAAAGCTTAATTGTTCGAGATCTCAAATTTTTACCATGCAAAAAAATTTGGCAGCTAAAGGCTATTTTATCCTCTATAAAGACAAAAATTCTTATGGTCAAAATAACCGTAATTTAATTTATCCCACTTTACCTGATAATGTCTTTGAACAGCTACGTACATCACCTGATCGCAGTGGAGAAGAACATTTACCTTATGTTGATACTAATGAATCTAAACGAGAATATCTTGATCGTAGCAAGTTATTTATTAGCATAAGCTATCAAACTCTCAAAGAACTGTGCACTCATAATCAACTTACGCCATTTCATAAACTAATCTGGTTGGATCTCTATACTCAATGCTATAAAAAATATATTGCTGCTAGAACA